>CAZEEN010000018.1:0-30201 GCA_964511115.1 uncultured Paludibacter sp.
CAATTTTATTTTCTATAGCAGTAATTCCTACCATGTTTTCATAACCTTCTTTGAGTGTAACCAAACCTATATCCTATCCCAAATCCAGTAGTCAACAGCATTTCTCCTTGATAATACATCTGATATTGAGCAGATAAACTCATTATCCATTTTTCGGAAAGTTGATAGTTAATATCAAAAGCACCAACAAGTCCGGCATGTAAACCATTGGTAGCATCAACTTTCATTTCCTTTTCCCAAAGGTCGTAGTTCGTATGTCTTTTATACTCGTAATGCGACAAGGTGAATATTTTGCTTTGATAGGCAAACGATAAGCCAAGCCCCGCTGTTAATTGCAGTTGCTTAGTTGTAAAAAAATGCCAGGTCGGAATAACTGCTAAATTCATCTGTGCCAAATTGTAGTACAAATCCAAATAACGAATATCGCCAATGGTTTCATCTATATTTCGCTCCCGATAGCTTGTTAACATGCCCATTTCAACTTTGTAGGAAATTGGTCTATTTGTATTCCAGTGATATCCAGCAGAATATCCAGCTCCATTTAGCATATTATGTGGAACAAAGCTATAATTTAGTTTTCCGTACAGTGCTTTCGAATCTTGAGCAAAAACTGACAACGACAAAATAGTGACTAATAGCAATACTATCTTTTTCATAAAATAAAAGTTTTTTTAAAATTCAATTGGGAATACTAATCTTACTTTACACCGATACGCTTTTGGCAGCGAAACAAATCTGACCGAGTCAGTGTTTTTAACTATTTCCAATGCCCATGCATGGTCGCTGTCCACTTCGGTGGCTGTCCAGTAATAACATTTTTCGGAGCTTTCAACCAATTGATAGTTAAAAACATAACCATTCAATTCCAATCCCAATCCATATTGATTATTTACCTGTAAATTATATCCGGCCAGTTCGTTACCAAAGAAAAGGTTGATTAAAACTTGCCAATGTTCTTTGGTAGGCAAACTGAAATATGAGTTTGCCAGTTTAAGCGTGGATGCTCCCTGCCAGCTTATGTAAGAGCCTTGTTGGAGGGAATCTGCTAAATTAGTTACAATATCAGAACCTGCAAGCAATACATTACGGCACATCCAATAGCCATCATTCACTTTTTGGGATTGAACATCCCAACGATATCTATTGAACGGAATATTCAGTTGAGGGGTACGTATTGTATCGTGTCGGAAGTTATATAAAAAACTACTTCTGTAAACTTCTTTGCTAACTTCAGTTGTTAGGCCATTTTCATCCTTAATCTGAAGTGTTACAACTTTAAGATAACTGGTTGAATTATCCATAACCAAAAAAACAGGTTCGGTTAACCAAGGCGTATCGTACTGCGACTGGTCTTCGTTGTAATCCCAGCGATACATGAGCTTTTGTCCGTTAATTGACAAAGAATTAGTTGCATCAAGTTTCCATTTGAATCCGGGAACAAAACCAGTTGTCGAAAAGTTTGCTGCTGGGTATAACTCATCCTCATGACAAGAAGTGAGAATGAAAGCAGTTACGAATAACAGTAAGAGAAATTGAAGTTGTTGTTTCATGTTTTTTTGGTATTTATTCGCCGGCATTGATAGCAAAACCAATTAAAATTTTTAGTCCTATTCCGGGTTCACTCGTTTCGAAGTTATAATTTACAAAAGCATTTGCATCTACATAAAACAAATTACTAATGCGCTGCTGGATGCCTACATTGAGCTCCGGCATTGGGTTAAAACCAACATAACTGTCGTGAGTGCCTGCGGTTGCGAGCTTGGTAGCACGTAGCAGGCTCGAAGCTTTTGCGCCCACATATAAACCATTGCAATTGTTTCCGCTGACTCCTTTTCGTATTTGTTTTGCTTTGAATAAATAATTTCGAACACCCAAGTCGAACGAGTTGATAAAGATATTTCCATCTTTCAAAATCATAAATTCCTGATTGAGCTCTGCGACGCCACTCCACGAGTCGTTGAGTTTTCGTTCGTAGGCCAATTGCGACAAAATAATACTGAAATCGTATTTTTCGTTGGGTTTAAATGGCGATATAGCAATTTTAAATAGCCGTGATTCGTCGCGAAGAAACATATCGAGCGATTCGTATTTCAGCTTGTAATAGGTTTCGTCAGCAGCCTGTTGACTAACAACCACTACGCTATCTTCTTGAGCCCGAACGCCAATAGTGAAAAATATGAATGCGAGCGATAAAATAATTCTGAATTTAACTGATTTTAGGTACATAATTTCTGTGTTATTTTAATGCGTTTAATCCAATTCCAATTGATAATGTGGAAAGCACTTCGCCGGAGTTATACACTTTGGTTTGCGCACGTATGTTGAGGTAGATTTTCGAATTTACTTTGGTAATATATCCCGCCGACAATGAAAATCCGGGCGTAAAATAACCTTCGGCACTGTAAGTTGATTTCGTTATAGTTTGTGTAACCCCATTGGAAGTATAGCTGAAACTGCTTCCTCCATTTGGCGAAATACTCGATATAAAGCCAATAATACCACCGCCAGCCAGATAAAAAATTCGATTTCCAGTTCTAAAAGGTGCAATTCCAATATCAGCAGTAAAATTTACTCCGGTTTGATTCTCAAAACCACCGTCAATCCAACTTTGGCCATTAATAATCCATCCTTCCACACTTTCCTTGTGAAACAGCCAGGATTTAATGGACTTTAAATGCGAAATCTCGTTGCTTATTCCCCAGCAATCGCCGGAACCCGAAAATACATATCCGGAGTTTAGCGACACAATACGGTGATTGAATCTGCTATCCTCAAAATCACCTGCAACTAACGAATTGGCTGTAAGCAACAGTATGCCGACGTAAATCGTTTTGACAAATTTATTCATATCAATTATTTTAATTTTATTTTTATCGGACAATAGTTAGTGCTAACGACAATAGATTTAGTTGTTGATTTCGATACCCTTTTGTAGGTTGGAGTAACCACTTTATCATATACCTCCACATTGTTATACATGGTTTTTAAATCCAAATTATAATCTATAGATGGTGTGTTCAGTACTATTTCAGTGCGAGTTCCGGCAATTCGCACCATTTCGCAGTCGTTTGTCAGTGAAGCATTTAATGTTCCGTATTTCAAATCAAGGTCCATCTCTGCGGCACAATTACTAATTGCGGCATCCGATTTCGACAAAGTTCCGGTAAGCTTTCCATTCATTTTTTGCGCTGTTAAATTTGAATACCGTAATTGCAAATTTGTAGTGCCATCGATAGCTTGCATTTCGAGGCGACCAAATGAAATATCGAACGTTTTTTTGCCACTCAAATTTAAAATATTCACAGCACCGTACAAATTATTTAATTGAATAGCAATATCATTCGGAACCGTTAATTCATACATCACACTTAAATTGCTCTCAATTTTGGCATTCGCACTTTCGTAGTAGTTTTTCAAGTTTAATTGCGCTCCCTGTTTTTCGCTAACAAATTTGATATATTTTAAATCGTTTAGCGCAGTTGTTTGTTTTTTGTGCTTTGCCACCAACTGTATTTTCAATTCTATCGTATTTTGAGGTTTCCCGGTGATTTTAATCGTAGCCTTTTCGCCCTGAATGAGCAACGACGAACAATCCTCAAAATTATAGGTCATGGTTTTGGTGGCGCGCTGAATTAATTCTTGTGAAACAACGTTCAAAGCAAGAAAACTTAGCATGGCAAAAAGGATTATTTTGTTTCTCATGATTGAATCATTAGTATCATATCCTGTATTGTTTCCGATTTCAGATTTTCAATTTTTATCATTGCCTGAATCATTTCGGGCGAATCGCCCAATTGATGCATTGCTTTTTTCAATTCCGTTTCCTCTGTTTTTAGTTCGTCGTACAATTGCATTAATTCCTTAAAATTGCCTTGTTCGCATGCGGAAGCGTGTACAGTGCAATAAGTTCTTATTTCGGCAATTGCTTCTTGCTCCATGTTACTTTCACTTGTAGGTGAGATTTGTGTTGTGCTATGCCTGTTTTCACTATTCGTTAGTAATAGAAAAGTGGATAGAGCCATTACAGCTGCAACGGATGCAGCAATCGAAATAATCCTATATCGAAATACGGATATTTTATTATTTGGCAAATTAGAAGCTATACGTTCCCATACTTTGTCTTCGGGTTTGTGCACCGGAAGTTCCCGAAGTTGCCTATCCAAACGGATTTGAAAATCGAGATTTTCTTCGATTTTTGCCCAAACACTTTCATCGGGTTGATGATTGTATAAGTTGTTTTTCCAGTCAATATTTTTATTTTTAGGAAGCATAATCCTTTTCGTATTCTTTTAATATTTGTCGTAACAATTTTTTGGCATAATTCAACTGCGATTTTGAAGTACCTTCTGAGATATTCAACATTTCGGCCACCTCACGATGTTTGTATCCCTCAACTTCTACAAGCATAAATACCAGCCTGTTTCCTTTTGGTAATGAGCGAATTGCCTCATCCAGTTGTATTGCTGTAAAATTATCATCTGGCATCACCACATCGGTAATTTCAGCATTATTATCAAAGCAAATCCTATTTAATTCTCTTGTTTTTTGAATAGCAGTTCGCACCACTATTGTACGAATCCAGCCCGCCAGTCGTTCCGTATTTTGTAACTCCGCAACCGATTGAAAGATAATAATGAAGGCATCCTGCAATGCGTCATTGGCTAATTCACGGTCGTTTAGCATGCGAAACAATAGCGAAAACATGTTTGTGGAAAATTTATCGTACAACGCTTTTTGATGCACACGGGAGTTGTTTACACAGCCCAGCACCAACTCATCATTCGACGACCTCAATTCACGTTTTAGTATCATGTTCTGCTTATAAGTAGAAAAAGAAATTAAAAAGGTTGGAATGGAATGGAATAAAATATTTATTCCCGTTGTAGCTAACTCTGTTTCGGTAATTACAGCATCCTATATCACTCGCTTTATTATAGGTGTATCCTATAAAGAAAGGTTTGTAGTGCATAGTTGATATACATTTAAAAAAATTCGTAAAAATGGCACTACGGACGATTTGTAAAACGCTAAAAGAGGTTGTCTCAAAAGTGTTTTTGAACGCAAATAACGCAAATTTTCACAAATAAAACAATTATTGAATTCAATATTGTATTAAAAACAAACCAAATACGATTTGTGAAAATTTGCGGTTTTTTGCGCAATTTGCGTTCTTCTTACTTTAGATACAGCCTCTTAAAACAGATTATATTTCGCCCTTGGCGAGCTGATTAAGATTGAATTTCTTAAATCAGACAAATACAATTTATATAATGCCTATTATTCTACCGAAAATTTATAAACACACCATTCGTCGTATTTCTGTCCCGGGCGCAAAAGCGGACTTGGGAAATGCGCTATGTTTGGTGAATTTGGAAAACCTTGTGTTTCCATGCAAATAGCATCTTGGCGGTCATAGGTTTTACCTTCTTTGCCAATTTGTTCTTCAATCCAGTTTCCGGTGTAAACCTGCATTCCGGGTTGTGTGGTAAGCACTTCCATTTTACGTCCGCTTACGGGTTCGTAAATGTAGCCGGCCAACACACAATCGCCCTGCTGCTCTTTGCGTAAGCACCAATTATTGTCAATTCCCCATCCTGGCACAAATGCTTCGTGGTCGATACGCTCACCAATAACTACCGGTTTGCGGAAATCAAAAGCGTTGCCTTCAACGGTTCGAATTTCGCCCGAAGGTGCAAACGACTCGTCGAGTACGGTGTAGAAATCGGCATTTACCTGCAACAAGTGGTCTTTCACAGTTCCGTTTCCGGCGCCTTTCAAGTTGAAATACGAGTGTTGCGTCAATCCAATTACCGTTGGTTTGTCGGTTGTCGCTTCGTAGCGAATGCTTAATTCATTATCGTTGTTGAGCTCGTATGTTAGCGTTATGGCCAAGTTTCCAGGATAACCTTCATCGCCATCGGGCGAAAGAAGCGTCATCACCAGTTTTTGCTCACCAGCTTCCACCACATCCCAAACTTTGGTATTATAGGCATCTACACCTCCGTGCAAAGCATTGGTTCCGTTATTTACTGCCAACGGATATTCTTTTCCATCAATTTTGAACTTGCCATCCTTAATACGATTCGAAAAACGTCCGCACACAGCACCAAAGTACTCTTCTTTCTCTATTATTTCGTCGAGCGTATCGAATGCCAATACCACATCTTCGAATTTTTTATTCCTATCGGGTGCCAACAAACGAATAATTTTGCCACCATAATTCGTGATATCGCACGACATGCCATTGGCGTTTACAATGGTGTAAAGCGACACGGGTTTACCATTTATTATTTTTTCCATCATTAATCAATTTTACATGCTCCATCACCAATTTCGGCAATGTAGAACTCGGGTTTGATGCCGATTTTAGCTTCGTAAGCGGCGCCCACTTCTTTGATAAACGTGTCGATAGCTTCGTCTTTTACCAACGAAACAGTACAACCACCAAAACCACCACCTGTCATACGTGAACCAATAACGCCATCAATTTTCCATGCTTCGGCAGCCATTGTGTCCAATTCAGGGCCGGTTACTTCATAATCGTCGCGCAACGAAACATGCGAAGCGTTCATCAATTTACCAAACAACGTTAAATCACCTACTTTCAGAGCTTTTACAGCATCGCTGGTGCGTTGAACTTCGCCTACAACGTGGCGGGCTCGCTTTTGAGCAACAGGGTCGGTAATGGCCGATTCGATAGATTTGAATTCAGCTTCGGTCAATTCGGCTAAATATTTCAATGGACGAACGGTATTTAATTGTTTTACAGCCAATTGACATTCAGCAACGCGTTGGTTGTAAGCGCCCGAATCCAATTTATGAGGAGAGTGTGTATTTGAGATAAGAATTTTTACGCCTTCGAGTTTTACAGGAACGAGTTCAAATTCCAAGGTGTCGCAATTCAAATGAATAGCATGGTCTTTAGCACCATTAGCCGAAGCAAACTGGTCCATAATACCGCAATTTACCAAAGCAAATTCGTGTTCCGATTTCTGACCGATTTGTGCCAATACAGTACGGTTGAACCCTGTTCCGAGTTGGTCGTTAAATGCATAAGCTGTAACTACTTCGAGTGCTGCCGACGACGAAAGACCTGCACCATTAGGCACATTTCCCCAAATCAACATATCGTAACCCTGCGTAATAGCAACGCCGCGCTTTACAAACTGAGCAATAACGCCAAGTGGATAATTTACCCACGATTTATCGAGTGGAGTAGTGAGTTGGTCGAAAGCGAGTGTTACAATTTCGGGTTGGTTCAACGATTTGAAATTCATCACGTTTTTATCGTTTTTAGCCATCAATAAATACGTTCCGAAACTCAATGCGCAAGGAAAAACTGAACCGCCATTATAATCGGTGTGCTCGCCAATCAGATTTACACGACCCGGTGAAAAATACGTTGCATCGGCTGCTTTGCCGTAAGTAGCTGCGAAAGCTGCTTTTAATTCTGTTACTGTCATAATCTTTTTTATGTGTTGGTGTTTGAAAATTTAACCCGCAAAGTAACAAAAAAAACATCTTTTACTCGCTAAATAAAAGCATGTTGTATAGCAGGTTTTGGGCTACCCTCCAGATTCGATGCCTAATTGTGGAATATCTATTTTTATTCAATAGTCATTAAAAAGTGCGAAGAACACTATATAAGCACATGACTACATCTAAAACGTCTGCATATCTACCAATCGTTTGTAGTAACCATTCAGTTCGAGCAGTTCGTCGTGTCGACCGCGCTCTACAATGCGGCCTTCGTGGAGAACACAAA
The DNA here is from genome assembly GCA_964511115.1 of uncultured Paludibacter sp. Taxonomy (GTDB): domain Bacteria; phylum Bacteroidota; class Bacteroidia; order Bacteroidales; family Paludibacteraceae; genus Paludibacter. Next base: position 7,766 of record CAZEEN010000018.1, read on the forward strand.
TTTCGTCGGCACGTTTAATAGTTGATAAGCGGTGCGCCACAACCAACGTTGTGCGGCTTTTCATTAGGTTTTCGAGGGCTTCTTGCACCAATTTTTCCGATTCGGTGTCGAGAGCCGATGTGGCTTCGTCGAGAATGAGAATAGGTGGATTTTTGAGTATGGCGCGGGCAATGCTAATACGTTGGCGCTGACCACCGGATAATTTGGAGCCACGGTCGCCGATACTCGTTTCGTAGCCAGCTTCGGTTGCTATAATAAAATCGTGCGCGTTAGCAATGCGGGCAGCCTCCATTACTTGCTCCATGGTGGCATTTTCGACCCCAAACGTAATATTATTGTAAAACGTATCGTTAAACAAAATTGCCTCCTGATTTACATTACCCAAATGCACGCGAATATCGTGTGTGCGGAAGTTTTTGACATTAATACCATCGATACAGATTTCTCCTTTTTCTACATCGTAATAACGCGGAACCAAATCCACTAAAGTTGATTTCCCTGAACCCGATTGTCCGACAAAAGCAACTGTTTTCCCTTTCGGAATAGTGAGATTTATATCCTGAAGCACCCAATCGTTTTGATAGCGAAAACTGACATTTTTGAATTCAATAGTAGAATTAAACGAAGGCAGCGGTTGTGGGTTTTCAGGCTCCACGATAGTACTTTCACTTTGCAAAATCATATCCACCCTATCCAACGAAGCCATACCTTTACGAATACTGTAACTTGCTTTGCTTAAATCCTTTGCTGGCTGAATAATGCTATAAAAAATAAGAATATAGTAAATAAATTCGGCAGCTCCGATATTGCTCGTTTTGTTGATAATAAGCGAACCACCAAACCACATAAGAATGGCAATGACCACTGTACCAATAAATTCGCCCACCGGATGTGCTAAATTATGGCGGTTGTGAATATTGGAAAAAGTGTGTCGGATTTCTTCGTTGATTTTAGCAAAACGATTTTGAACTTTATGCTCCGCATTAAATGCTTTTACAATGCGTAATCCGCCAAGAGTCTCCTCAATTTGCGAAAGCATCTCACCCGTTTGCTGCTGTCCCATTTGCGACCGAGCTTTTAACGAGCGACCAATGCGACCAATTAACCAACCACTGAAAGGCAATAACATCAACACAAAAATCGTGAGTTCCCAGCTCATGGCAAACATTACACCCAAGTAAATAAGAATTAACAGAGGATTTTTGAAAACCAGTTCCAGCGAACTCATAATCGACGCTTCAATTTCGTTTACATCGCCCAACATGCGCGACATAATATCACCTTTGCGCTCTTCGGAGAAAAAGCCAAGCGGCAACGATACTATTTTTTTGTAAAGCGAATTTCGCAAATCGCGCACTACTCCGGTACGAATAGGCACTATGCAAAAAGTTCCCAAATAGGTTGAACCTACCTTTAAAGCCGTTGTAATAATCAGAAAAACACCCAAATACATCAAGGCCATTTGCGGACCTGTATAGGCTACCATTTGTTCAACTGTAAAATATAGGTTGTTTTTCAGTGCTGCTCCTAAATGACTCATGCCATCGCTCCACTCCCAACTCATATATGATGACTTGGCACTTTGCAAACCAAACAAAATTTGCAAAATGGGAATTATTGCCGCAAACGAAAACAAACTAAAAACCGCCGACAACAGATTGAACATCAAACTTAAAACGACGTATTTTTTGTACGGCGGAACAAACCTCTTCAGTAAAACCCAAAAATTATTCATACTCTTTTGCCCTTTGGGCGTTATTTACTTCGTGTTATTTGGGCTTCGCCCGTTATTTGCCTACGGCGTTATTTGTGCTTTGCACGTAATTAGCTTCGCGTTATTTGGCTTCGCCGTTATTATTGGAGTTCATTAATTTTGTAACAGAAGTTATGAAATTATTTAATTTAATTCCTAACACATTAAATTCAGTCAAAAGTTCATTGTATGTTTTTTCATCAATAATTTCACGGCGTTTAGCTTTTGTTATCCATGTTTTACTTTCGTATAAAGAACCACGAGAATAGTAGTAAAAGCTACGCTGTTCTTTGAAAGTATTTCGTCCAAATCCTTCACTTATATTTGCGCTAACTGAGTCAATTGCCCTAACGAGTTGTTTACCAACAGTGTCTTTCTTGAAAAAATCCCATTTATCAACAATAAGCCAAATCTTATCTGATAAATCCATCGAGATATTATAAACTTCCAAATCTTCTAATTTCATAACAAAATAATGTTATTTGTGCTTCGCACGTTATTTACTTCGTGTTATTTAATAACGCCCGCAGGGCAAATAACTATTTAATAACAATTAATAACGCGAAGCTAATAACGCCAGAATGGCTTAAACTCCCGTATAATTCCTTGGTGTAATGCGTTTTAATTCTTGTTTTACAGTATCTTCTATGGCTAATGTATCGATAAATTCGTGAATGGAACGTTCGGTAATGCCTTCGTTGGTACGGGTAAGAGCTTTTAAAGCCTCGTACGGTTGTGGATAACCTTCGCGGCGAAGTATAGTCTGAATTCCTTCAGCTACTACTGCCCAAGTATTGTCCAAATCGCGGTAAATAGCCGTTTCGTTTAATAACAACTTGCTTAATCCTTTGCGAATGCTTTGTGTAGCAATAAGTGTATGCGCAAAAGGCACACCCACATTGCGAAGTACGGTGCTATCAGTTAAATCGCGCTGCAGACGCGAAACAGGTAATTTAGAAGCCAAATATTCAAAAATAGCATTTGCCATTCCTAAATTTCCTTCGGCATTTTCGAAATCAATCGGGTTTACTTTGTGCGGCATTGCCGACGAACCAACTTCACCTGCTTTGATGCGCTGCTTGAAATATTCCATCGATACGTACGTCCAAATATCGCGACAAAAATCCACCAAAATCGTATTGATACGTTTCATAGCATCGAATTGAGCCGCCAGATTATCGTAATTCGAAATTTGTGTTGTCCACTGTTCACGGTCCAATCCTAGCTTATCGGCCAAAAAAGTATTTCCAAAATTTTTCCAGTCGATAGCCGGATAAGTAACTTTATGAGCATTGTAGTTACCTGTTGCACCACCAAATTTAGCCGAAATTGGTACCCTTTTCAACTGTGCCAATTGTTGTTCCAAACGGTACACGAAAACCATAATTTCCTTACCTAAACGGGTTGGCGAAGCAGGCTGACCATGCGTTTTTGCCAACATCGACACGTCACGCCATTCGTCGGCACTGTGTTGCAATTCCTGCACCAATGCTTCCATTTCCGGCAAATATACTTTGTTAATCGCCTCTTTAACCGACAGCGGCACCGAAGTATTATTAATATCCTGCGAGGTCAATCCAAAGTGGATAAACTCCATAAAATCAGCTAAATTGAACGCTTCAAATTTCTCTTTTAGAAAATACTCTACTGCTTTTACATCGTGGTTGGTTACTTTTTCAATGTCCTTAACGCGCTGCGCATCCTGTTCGGAAAAATTTTGATAAATCAATCGCAATTTGGGGAAAATATCACCCGGAACATTTTTCAATTGTGGCAACGGTATTTCGCAAAGAGCAATAAAATACTCCACTTCCACCTGTACGCGGTAACGAATAAGTGCATACTCCGAAAAAAATTGAGCGTAATCGACTGATTTTGTGCGATAACGACCATCAACCGGCGATATGGCACTGAGCAAAGATAAGTTCATTTTTAGTAAAATTTGACAATGAACTACAAACGGGAATTGCAGTGCATTTATTATTTTGTAATTGTTTATTTATTCAAACGAGGAAGGATTTAAAAATCACGCGCAAAGGTACAATTTTTTGATTGATTCCGAAAGTTTTAGCCTTGGTTTGCATCGGTCAAAAAAAATCTTTATCTTTGTTTGTTGAATTTGGTTTTAAAAACACCTATTCAAGTTAAAATTTTTAAACTTTGTGAAACTTCGTGTTGAAACTTTGAGTGACTTTGTGTTATAGCTTTTTACTATGGCACAAATAACACAAAACAGACACAAAAGACACAAAGCAATGTATGACTAAATGATTGAATATAAAATATATTTTCAATGAGATACATAAAAATCCACAAAGAAGGCCGACTGATATTGATTAGTTTGCTGTTTATACTTTTTGTAATTAACCTGTTCATCTATTTGCGATTTCCTACTTTTGCATTGGCCATAACAACCACTTTGTCGGCTGGAATATTGGTGTTTTTCGGCTATTTTTTCCGAAATCCTTCGCGTAGAATAAAGATTGACGACACCGGATTGGTTGTTGCACCGGCTGATGGTACTATTGTGGTGGTAGAACCAACCGACGAATTGGAGTATTTTGGTGACCGACGCATACAGGTTTCTATTTTTATGTCGGTATTTAATGTTCACGCCAATTGGTATCCTATTCAAGGAAAAGTATTGAAATCTGTTCACCACAATGGTCGCCACATGGCTGCTTACCTGCCCAAATCGAGTCACGAAAACGAACGCTCGACTGTTGTTATCGAGAGCGAAGGTGGCACACAAATTCTGCTTCGTCAGATTGCCGGTGCACTAGCTCGCCGCATTGTAACGTATGCTCATGCCGGAAAAGCCTGTCATTTGAACGAACATTTAGGCTTTATAAAATTTGGTTCGCGTGTTGATTTATATTTTCCGCTCGATACCGAAATTTTTGTAGAAGTTGGCGACAAAACTACCGGAAACGAAACTATTATTGCTCGATTGAATGAGTAGCGAACTCACACTACAACAAGCTCAGCAGCAAGTTGATGAATGGATAAAAACAGTAGGCGTACGCTATTTCAGCGAACTTACCAACATGACCATTCTGACCGAAGAAGTGGGTGAGCTCGCACGAATAATGGCACGAACTTACGGCGACCAATCGTTCAAAAAATCGGACTTGAATAAAAACCTTGCCGACGAAATGGCCGATGTACTTTGGGTCTTGATTTGCATGGCCAACCAAACAGGTGTAAATCTCACGGAGGCTTTCGAAAAAAATATGCAAAAAAAAACCGAACGCGATGCCACGAGACATAAGAATAATGAAAAATTACAGTCAACAGAAGACAGACAATAGACGACAAAATGTCTAAAGTCAAAGGACAAAAGTCTTTTCAACAACAACAAATAACGTGCGAAGCACAAATAACGCCGTAGGCAAATAACACGAAGTAAATAACGCCCAAAGGGCAAAAGAATATGAGTAAAATAGACGATTTATTTAAAAAATACAATTGCGACCTCAACGATGAGGCTGTAAAACAGGATATTGATAAAATTATTGCAGCGGAATATGCCTTGAATAATACACCTGCGGTATACAAAACTTGCTTGAGTTTAATCGACCTCACGTCGCTCAACAGTACCGACACAACTGCCGAAATTGTAGCCATGACCGAAAAAGTCAATAATTTCAACTCGGTTTTTCCACAATTGCAAAACGTGGGCGCTATTTGTGTTTCGCCGGCAATGGTGAGCACGGTGAGCAAAACGCTTTTAATTCCCGAAATAGGAATAGCCTCTGTTTCAGCAGGTTTTCCCATGTCGCAAACATTTATCGAAGTTAAAGTTGCCGAAACAGCCCTTTGCGTAATGGAAGGAGCTACCGAAATTGATGTGGTTATTTCGATTGGCAAATTTTTGGAAGGAAATTACGACGAAGTTTTGGAAGAACTCAGCGAACTGAAAGCCGCTTGCCGTCAGGCACACCTGAAAGTTATTATCGAAAGTGGCGCTTTGAAAACAGCATCCAACATCAAAAAAGCGTCCTTGCTCGCCATGGCTGCCGGTGCCGACTTTATCAAAACTTCGACTGGGAAAATACCCGTTGCAGCCACTTTGGAAGCAACTTACATCATGTGTTCGGCCATAAAAGAATGGTACGATAAAACAGGCGATAAAGTATGCTACAAACCGGCTGGAGGTATAGTAACCACCGAAGATGCTGTAAAACATTATACACTTGTAAAACATATCTTGGGCGAAGAATGGCTCAACAATAAAATGTTTCGCATTGGTGCCAGCCGATTGGCAAACAACCTACTGACTTCAATTGAAGGAAAGGAAGTGAAGTATTTTTGAGAAAAACCTTTTTAAAGAAAAACACAAAAACACCCTGCAATCTAGCAATTTTCAACTTGCTTGATGCGGGGTTTTTTCACACTTCCTGCATCATAATCTCTAAGCCTGCATGTGTTCCCGTGTCCTCGTATATTAAATTGTTGTTTACGAATAATTGTAGTTTAATTACTCCCGAAAGTCCTTCTTTTATTGATTGAACCATAGCACCGTTTTTGGGCGACGAAAGTGAAGTGGTTTTGTCGTTTAGGGCTTCAACAATGAGTTTTAGTTTGCCTTTTTTTATTTCGTAGCGCACACTGTTGCTTGTTATGGTTTTCGCTGTAACCTTCGAGCCGTTATAGGTGGCAAATCGGTATTCTTTTCCTGCAATTATTAAATTGATAATTAAACCATTAAAAAAGAATATTTTGAATGGAATTATCGCTTCGGAAAACATAAATGATGTTCCTGAGTTTTTAAAATGATTGGATTGCATCCAAACATATTCTCGTGGAAATGATTTTCCCCAATCCTTTTCGATATAGCCTAATCCGCCATTAAAATTTATCGATTTTCCGTCTATCATTAAATCGCCAGCCAACGAATGGCTCATGCTCACCACGCCATGATAGCATTCCATAAATGTAAAATACGAAAAGAAGCCCATTATAGAAGGAGAAAATAGCGAGGTATTGATGCGGGTGGTTGAGGCAAATTTTAATTGCCCTTGAATGCTTATTTCGGTATGCTCGATTGAAATATCTATTCCAGACTCTGTAAAGCTGTTTTTGTCGATGGTTAATCCAAAGGGCTCGTCGTGCACAACAAAATTACTTTTTTCGAACTCCAAATAAACCGTTTTTAAATCCCCATTTTTAAACGTTACAAATACCTGAATAAACGCATGTGTATGTTGCTTGTTTAAACTTATTCCGGGTATCAAGGCTACCGAACAATTACCATCGGCACTTACCATTTTATAGTACCAACCTTCGAAATAGTTTTTGTTGGTCAGATTTCCCTGAAAAAGGATAGGATTCTTTATTTTGCGGAGCATTGTTTTAGTTTCGAAATTTAAATTTTCTGTTTGGTATGAATACTTTTACAAACACAAAACGAAGATATAAAGTTTAAAATCATTCCGAACTTCATTTATCAACTAGGTTTATGGCACAAAGGATTTCAAATATAGGGAAATTTGAACGAAAGTAATAATACTAAAAAATCCCCTCAAGTTTTAAATTTGAAGGGATTCTACTTTTTTCAATTCTTTAATCAGAACGGAAGATCGTCGACCGTTGGAGGTGGAGCCTGCATGTCGGCACTAGGTTCTGCTACAAGGTTTGCAGGAGCTTCATTGCTTTCAGGTTTTTTGCCTAAAAATTGGATTTCTTCAGCATAAATTTCAGTAAAATAGCGTTTTATGCCATCTTTCTCGTAACTACGGCTCTGAATCTTTCCTTCCACATAAATCTGTGCTCCTTTTTTGATATACTTTTCGGCCAATGTAGCCAACCCACGCCAAGCCACAATATTGTGCCATTCGGTGCGATCGGGTACTTGTGTGCCGTTTTGAAGCGTGTAACCACGCTCGGTAGTAGCAAGTGTGAAATTAGCTACTGCAACTTCTTTCTCAAGATAGCGAACTTCGGGGTCTTTTCCCACGTTTCCAACAAGAATTACTTTGTTTACAGACATAATTTAATACGTTTTAAAAAGGTTTTAAATGTTTATTAACTCGCTTCAAATATAGTGTTAATATTTATACGAACAAATACTTTTTAAAAAATATTTTAAAAATATTTTAATCCTGTCTTTCAGACCATATTTTAAATGCCTATGTTGAAGCTATTAACTACCTTTTTCCGCCTCTGGTGCCCGTTGTTGGACGACTATTTCGGCTTTGAACGTTTTTGCGATGTGCGGGAGATGCAGTGGCGCTACGCATGTCGCGCGATTTTCCAACTCGTGGTTCCGAGGCTGGTTTTGCAGTCTTTGCCGATTTTCGATAGTCGTTGTTTGCTGGTTTACGACTTTTAGGAGCTGGTGCACTGGTTGCAGAAACCGATTTTTTAGGGGCGGGTTTTTGCTCGCTCGACGAGTTGGCAATTGCTTTCGAAATTTGTTGAATTTCCCCATCGGTAAGTAGCCGCCACTCGCCAGTAGGAATTCCTTTGAGTGTGATATTCATAATGCGAACACGTTCGAGCTTAGCAACTTCGTAACCAAAATACTCGCACATACGACGAATTTGGCGATTCAGTCCTTGAACGAGTGTAATGCGAAACGAATAAACCGATTCTTTGGCAACCTTGCATTTTTTGGTCATTTCGCCTAAAATCGGGACTCCATTCGCCATGCGTCGAATAAAATCGTCGGTTACAGGTTTATCAACCGTTACAAGGTATTCTTTTTCGTGCTTATTACCTGCACGAAGTATTTTGTTTACAATATCGCCATTGTTAGTGAGGAAAATAAGCCCCTGTGAATCCTTGTCGAGCCTGCCAATTGGAACAATACGCTCGTGATAACCAATGTAATCGATAATGGAATCGCGTACGCCAATTTCGGTGGTGCTTATTATACCAACGGGCTTATTGAAAGCCATAATCAGGTATTCATCATCCGCCTTTAACTCAACCGGATTTCCGCTTACAAGCACTTTGTCGTGTTTGGAAATCAGAGTACCAATTTCGGCACGTCGGCCATTCACAGTTACATGTCCGGACTCTATAAACTTATCGGCTTGCCGCCGTGAACACATTCCACTATCGCTGATAAACTTATTTAATCGTACTTTTTCGGCCATGTTCAATTTTATTTTTTACTGCACAAATTTACATAAAAATTTGCAACTTATACGTGTGTCAATTCAAAACAGTTATCTGAAGCCTATATTATTAAAAGCTCAATAAGATTAACTATGATTTTAAAAACTAATTTTTCCATCCTTCATTTCAATTACCCTGTCCGAGAGTAAAGCCAGTTCTTTGTCATGCGTAACAATAACAATGGTGAGGCCAAATTTATCACGCAGTTCGAACAGTAGTTTGTGCAATTCTTCTTTGTTTTTACTATCCAAACTTCCCGAAGGTTCGTCGGCAAGTATTACCGACGGTTGGTTGACAAGTGCGCGTGCCACTGCTACACGTTGTTTTTCGCCACCCGAAAGTTCGGATGGTTTATGCTCCAACCGTTCGCTAAGTCCGAGGTAGGCAAGTAATTCTTTGGCACGAGCTGATGCTTTTTTTGTTTCGGTACGGGCAATTAGTGCCGGAATCATAACGTTTTCGAGCGCATTAAACTCAGGCAATAGTTGATGAAACTGAAAAATAAAACCAATTTTGCGATTTCGGAAACCAGCTAACTCGCGTTCGTTCAGGGTCGAAAAATCAATGTTATCAATACGTATTTCGCCATTATCGGGCTTATCGAGCGTACCAATAAGCTGCAAAAGTGTTGTTTTTCCTGCACCGCTTGGCCCTACTATCGAAACAATTTCGCCCCTGGCAATGTCCAAACTTACGCCTTTGAGCACTTCGAGGGTATCGAAACTTTTATATATATTTTTTACGTGAATCATCATTTACTTCGTGTTATTGGTGGTTATTAATGGTTATTCGTTGTTATTGGTGGTTATTGATTGATATTTATAGTTTAAGAAATTTTTCTGCAAAGTTATTTGTTTAAACCGATAATGAAAGAATATATTTCTAAAAAATGTATCTTTGCATATAAATTAATTGGTTGAATGACTGACAACGACTTTGGAAATATTGAGTTTGTTTGTAATCTGCGTTCGAAATACATTCGGGTACGCATTTTAGCTGATGGATTGAAAGTTTCGTTGCCTGAGCGAGCTACCGAAAGTGAAGCAATTAAATTTCTTGATTCGAAGCGGAAAAGCATTATAAGCAAGCAAAAAAAACTTCAGATTAAAAAAGAAAATCATGCGTTGGAGCTAAATTTTGACAAGAATATACAAACACTTACTTTTGTAGTGCGGGTGCAAGCTTTGGAGCGAAAAGATATTTTTATGGCGCTAAAAGATGGCATACTCACAATTGAGTTTCCCGTGCGCGGAAATTTACAAACCGAAACAGCTCAAAAACAGTGTTGGAATGGCATAAATTATTTCCTGCGCAAAGAAGCCAAACGGCTACTACCCGACCGTACCAAACAATTGGCCGGTAAATTCGGGTTTCATTATGCCGATGTAAAAATACAATCGAGTAAAACCCGTTGGGGAAGTTGCTCACGGGCGCGAAGTATTAATTTATCGATGTATTTGATGTTATTGCCTTCGCAGCTAGTCGATTATGTTATTCTTCACGAACTCTGTCACACCAAAGAAATGAATCACAGCGATAAGTTTTGGGCATGGATGGATAGGGTTACGGAAAATAAAAGCAAACAATTACGAATTGAATTGAAAAAATATAATATGCCAACTTAAAAGTTATAAAGTTTATAAGGTTTTAAAGTTCATAAGGTTAAATACAAACCCACAACATGAGCTACTTTTTTCTAATTTCTTCTAACTTCTAATTTCTAACTTCTAATTTCTAACTTTAGTATGATAAGTACAAAGCCTTTCACATTCGACAGAGTAATACGTCTGATTATAGGACTCACAGTATTGATATTAGTGTTTTTATTATTGAAACGACTTAGCAACGTGCTGCTGCCATTTATTATTGCATGGTTGTTGGCCTATATGCTCGACCCTATTGTGCGTTTTTTTCAATATAAACTTAAATTGCGTAATCGGTTGATTTCAGTAATCTTAACCATTTTGTTTGCCGGCGGTGTACTTACGGGTTTAGGTTTTATTATTGTACCAATTGTGAGCGATGAAATTGCAAAATTATACGAAATTACGAGCACATATTCAAAAAGTTTGAATATTGATACATTTTTACCCGTAGCGTGGCAAAACGAAATAAGTCAATATTTTCTGACGATAGATGTGAATGCTTTGCTTCAAAACCAAAGTGTTATGGATTTTCTCAAGAAAGTAGCACCGCAGGTTTGGGATATTCTGAATGGTTCGCTGAGTCTGCTTTTAGGGCTTACGTTGGTTATTATCATTTTTTTATATATGTTTTTCATTCTGCTTGAGTACGAGCGCGTTACCGATGGCATGGTACGGATTATTCCACCCAAATACCGACCACTTATTACCGAAATTCTGCACGACATGGAAGTAGGTATGAATCGTTATTTTCGTGGACAAGCATTGGTAGCATTTATTGTGGCTGTGTTATTTTCCATTGGCTTCAGCATAATTAGTTTGCCTATGGCCGTTTTATTTGGTTTACTTATTGGAGTACTCACACTCGTTCCATACCTCAAAGTTGTTGCAATAGTACCAGGTCTTATGCTAGGTTTTTTACAATCGGTAGAAACTGGTCAGAATTACGGCACAATTCTGTTGAGCATTGCAGTCGTGTTTTTTATTGTACAAGCCATCGAAGATATGGTTATTTCGCCCATAATCATGGGTAAGGTAACAGGTCTCAACCCTGCTGTAATTATATTGGCTTTGTCTATTTGGGGTTCGCTTATGGGCATGCTCGGACTTATTATTGCCCTACCACTCACCACATTGGTTATTTCGTATTACAAACGATTTGTTTTAAACGTTGAACCTGCCGAAATTGAAGAAGACAAAATGCCGATTGCAAACGATAAGGAAAATTGAAATCCGTTCTACTTCAACGATAATTTAGTACTAAAATTCTGTCCGGTTGATTGCGAAATAACTTTCAAAATATACATACCTGAAGATAAATTGCCTCGGTCAACTACAAATTGGTGCCCCGAAAAAGTACCCTTCATTAGCACTTTAGCATTCAGATTGGTAATATACAAGTCAAATTTTCCATTCTCTGCTATGTTTGGTAATTCAACTACGAAGCGTTCATCAATAGGCTGAGGATACACAGCTATTTTCAACGTTGGTTCAATACTTTCGATAGCCGTTGGTGCACAATCTACCGCTGTTACGGTTAGTTTATTTCCACTCAAACCTGCTGCCTGATAACAGGTACTCTGAGCAACATCCATTATGTCAACAGTTTGCGGACTTCCATTTTTACTGAAAATTACATTTATACTCCAAATAGTTTGGTCGAAAGTGTATGCATACCAACCATTCCCCAAATCGCTCATGGTTTGTCCCGGCCAGTTATTAAACACATTTCCTTTGTCGTTCCACGCCCATATATTTACAGCATTTGTGCCCCAATCGGTTGGTTTTTTAAATTTAACGGTTATCGGATTCGGATTAGGATTTACAGTTCCGCCGCTATCGCCTGCTCCTACATACACATGTTGAATCGGAGTTCGAAAAACGTTGCCTTTGCTGTCCACAGCTTCCACGTAATAATCGATAAGTTTATCTTTGAAGCCTTTTATTTCGGCAAAACAAAGATCGGCTTTAGCCACAGGCTGAATGAAAAAGTTTAGCTGCGAATCGGTCGTTGGGTCGGTTGTCATGGGTTGACGGGTCATTTCAATGGATTCCCAAGCGCTCACTTCACTTCCACCAGCATAAATTTTATTGTGCGCAAATCCGGCAGGAAGCATGCCATCAGCATCTGATCGATATTTTAACTTTACTGAATTTAAACCACTCACATCGTAAGCATAAGTCCATATATGAAAATCAGACGAATAACTCACTTTTTTATAACCGGTTATGGGTCCAAAACCAGATGCTCCAGGGTTATACGGAAAACGTTGCGGAATAAACACAGCAGGAGCGGTATTGTCGATTCCGGAGTTTGCATTTATCACCCGCTGCGCATAATCAATGGCTATATTGCCTGTAAGCGATGGTTTTACTTCCATATCTTCGGCTTTGCCGTAATACATAAAACCCGAATTTAATCCGCCAAAATAAAAATGCCATGCTTTTTCGGCATTTGTAGCATTGGCTCCGCCCTCAGCAATGTATTGGTAACGCAAGTTTCCACCTTCGAGATCTTCAGCCATCGTCACAAAATTTTCGGTAGCGGTAATCACAGCCCAGTTTCGGGCATCCTCTGTCCAATCGTTCGGATTGAAGCGATAATCCGTTTTCGAATACAAGGGCCACAACCAGTTTATAAATTGTGGATGTCCCCAGTCGCTTTCGGCATTTACCCAAGCACCATCTTCCACTTTTACAATGGCGTCGGCAGGTGTGGGATGGTCTTTCAGAAATTGCTGAATAGTAGTAGGTCGGTAACCCGCTTGTGAGGCCGAATTGGTAAATCCCGGCACAGCTTCGTTGTAATAACTACTACCGCCGCCCCAGGCATTATCGCCATCGTGTGCCAATAGCACAATGCTCGGACGAGCAGTATTCGAAAAAGGCTCAATTTTCGATTGCACATCACTCACATTAGCACCACTGTAGCCGTCGATATAGCTTATATAGTTGCACATAGGTACTACGTCGATTGTATAGGGAGTTCCTGTTGTCGGGTCGATGTACTGTGCTTTGTGTGTTTGATAGCAATAAGGTGCTGCCAACCTGCTTCCGCGTCCATCAATTACGCCATCGTACCAATTTACACCTTTAGTCGGAACCTGATCGGCACGGTTGGGTGCTTCAATATTGCCATTAATATTGTACGGATGTACATAATCGGACAATGTACGAGCCAAATGACTGTTAGCAATTACTGACCATTCGACGCCACATTCCACAAGCGATTTTATTATTCGCTGCGAAAAAGCTCCCTCAGCAGGCCAATAACCTTTGGAAGTATGTCCGTAAAATTTATTCGCCACATACTGATAAGCTTTAATTTGCTTTACCAACGTGCGTTCGCTTACTAGTGGCGACAGTGCATGGTCGTATGTAAAATTAACAACATCTAATCGTGGGAAATTGCCGGATGTTTTCCACCCGATAGCTTCTTTGTACGAATTCATCCAGTTTGCCGAATATCCCCACTGGTTTTTGGCGCCGAGCGAACGGATATTTTCCATTAGTCCGGCCGAAATACTTAGCTGAGCACCTGCATCTGGTAGCGATTTAATACTGTTAACGGCATTTCGGGGAGTAAATTGGTATGCCTGTACACGGTCGGCTTTGGAGAAAATCTCTTGCAAATCGTTGGTAGGATGCGATACCGAACTGCCTGTATAGCGGTTTTGTCCGGCCATTTTCAGGCGATGTGATTCTTCTACAAACTGCTTCGAGTCGGGTTTTTCTATACTTTTCTCAGCCCAATATACAGGTTGATCCATGTGCCACAGATAGGTGGTATATACTTTTTGAGCGTTTATCACAAAAAGATTAGATACAATTAGAAAAATATAGCAAATAGCAGTTTTATTCATTTTTTAAATGATAATTTGAAATTGTTTTATACAAAAATAAGCCAACCCAATTTTATTGCGTTATATATTGTGTTAACAATAAACTATTTATAATACAAACGTTTGAATTTAAATGTCTATTTGTTCAATAAATTCTACTCTTTGTAGTAAAAATTTTAAGCAATCTGTATTTTTTATAAAAATATTTCAATATCTTTGCCACAATCAAATTCAGTATTCATTTTAATGTAGTTAAGTATGTCGGTTCCTACCAAAAACCCCCGAAAAAAACGCAGAACAAAGCAAGTTATCGAACTTGCAGTAATGGATGCAGTACATTCATTGATTGAAGAAGTTGGTTTTAATAATGTAACACTTACGGGCATAGCTGCTCGTGCTCAAATTGAGCCAACTGTATTTTACCGTCGCTACAGCAATTTGGATGAACTTTTCGATGTATATTCCCACAAATACGATTATTGGCTAGCCGGAATTGCCGAACTTATGCCTCCCGATTTGAGCGACGAAGATAGTATGAAGTGGATTCTACTTAATCTTACTCGTGCACTTCACAAAAATCGCGGTATGCAACAAATGCTTATCTGGGAGCTTTCGGACGACAATCCGGTAACCCGCCGAACAGCCACTCTGCGCGAAAAAATTAATGAAGCCTTAATATGCGAATTGGAAAAACGTTTTGAAAATACGGGCGTGGATTTAAGCGTAATGGCTGCACTGCTCATTTCGGGCATTTATTACCTTATTTTGCATCGCAATATGTCTACTTTTTGCAATGTCGATTTTTCATCGAAATCTGGTCGCGAACGATTGGAAAAAACCATCGACCAATTAGTGTCCATTCTTTTTGCAACCATGCGTTCGCAGCAAGAAGTAAAAGTATAGCCTGAGAATTATAGTTAACTAGCAAAGTAGTTATCAAAAAAAAGTGCTGCTCCGAGTATAAAACTACGAAGCAGCACTTTTCTTATTCTTTCAATTTAAAGTACTATTTCTTATACTCTTCCCAGCTGGTATTGAGCATATTACCCGACTTCATAAATTCGGTGTGCATTTCGAAACAGGCATGCAAATTGGTTGGCGTGTGACATGGCCCTGAAAGTTCGAGATAACCGCGCAAAATTTCTTTGTACGCTGGATCAACGCAATTTTCGATAATTTCTTCGGCACGTTGTATCGGCGATTTTCCACGCAAATCGGCCACGCCATGTTCGGTAATAATAATGTTTACCGAGTGTTCGTTTTGGTCAACATGGCTTACCATTGGCACAATAGCAGTGATATGCCCACCTTTAGCTGTTGAAGGTGTGGTGAAAATCGAAATATAGGCACTGCGTGTAAAGTCGGCCGAACCTCCAATACCATTCATCATTTTGGAGCCCATTACGTGTGTGCTGTTTACATTACCAAAGATATCGGCTTCGAGAGCTGTGTTAATAGTTATCAAGCCCAAACGACGCGCCAACTCAGGACTATTCGATATTTCTTGCGGACGGAGCACTAACCTACTACGGAAAAACTCGATATCGGCATAAATTTCTTTCAAAACAGGCGTTGTAACTGTAAGCGAACAGCCACTGGCAAAGCGAATTTTGCCACTACGTAATAAATCGATAACTGAGTCCTGAATAACTTCGGTGTACATTTCGAACGTTGGAATTTCGTCATTTGTACCCAATGAAGCCATAACAGCGTTGGCAATATTTCCTACACCAGACTGAATTGGAAGAAACTCCTTCGGAATGCGTCCGGTTTTAATTTCTTTTGCCAAAAAGTTAGCTACATTCTGACCAATTTTATCCGTAACTTCATCGGTTGGCGTAAATCCACCCACTTCGTCATCGCGCCATGTTTCAACAATACCCACAATTTTTTTAGGATCTACTTTGATATATGGAACACCCATGCGGTCTGAAGGTGTCATAAGCGTTAAAGGCAAACGGTGTGGTGGATCGAGTGGCTCAAAAATATCGTGGAAACCACGTAATTCTTTGGGATGGTTATGATTTAACTCAATAATAATTTTATCGGCCAAATGAGCAACTGTGGGAGAGATTCCAACTGCCGAAGTTAGGTAAATTTCGCCATAAGGTGTTACATCGCATGCTTCGAGAATGGCAATAGTAGGGCGAGGCATAAAACCAAAACGCAAATGCGGAGCCAAAGCCGAAAGGTGCATGTCGAAATAAGGAGCACGGTCGCAATTGAGTGCGGTACGCAAGTCTTTGTTCGACTGGTAAGGCGTGCGGAAAAGAATGGCATTGGCACGAGCTAGTGCCCCATCGAGCGAATCTCCAGTTGAAGCTCCTGTATAAACACCAATTTTAAACTCTTTACCTTCGGCATGAAATGCTTCGGCACGTTTAGCAATTGCAGTAGGAACTTCCTTTGGACTTCCGGCAGGTGTAAAGCCGCTAAAACCTACAATGTCATTGTTATTTACAATGCTTGCAGCCTCTTCGGCAGTCATAAATTTATATTTGGCCATAAAATTGAAAAGTTTCACTTTACATTACAAATACTGTAAAGTTTTGATTTATAATTTTTTAAATTGATTTTCGAACGGGAAAACCGCAAAAAATACCAACTGCGGAATTTGCCCACAAAAGTACCAAATATATTTTAATTGCAGAAATATTTCTCTAATTAATTTTTGATATAAAAAAAAGAGCGAATCACTCAAAGTAATCCGCTCATTTATGTGATAGTTATTTGTGTATTTTACAATTCCAAATCCACATTGTGCTGTTCTACCCATGGCAACCCGTGAATGTTCAGCTGTTCCATAAACGGATCGGGGTTAAATTCTTCTACGTTGTAAACGCCTGCTTTTTTCCAAAGTCCTTTCATAAACATCATAGCGCCAATCATAGCTGGTACGCCAGTAGTATAGCTTACGCCCTGAGTGCCTGTTTCTTTGTAAGCCGCTTCGTGACTGCAATTATTGTACACGTAGTACGTTTTTTCAACGCCGTCTTTAATTCCTTTAATGCGGCAACCGATAGAAGTCCAGCCTGTGTAGTTTTCGCCCAAATCGCCAGGGTTTGGCAATACGGCTTTTAGGAACTGAATTGGCACAATTTTCACGCCGTTGTATTCCACTTCGTCGATGCGCGCCATGCCAATATTTTGAATAACACGTAAATGCGTTAAATATTCCAACCCAAACGTCATCCAAAAACGGGCGCGTTTAATGGTCGGGAAGTTTTTTACCAGCGATTCCAACTCTTCGTGGTAAATTACATAGGACTCTTTTGGTCCAATTTCGGGATAATTCAGCGGTTTGTGAATTTCGTGTGGTTCGGTTTCCACCCAAGCTCCATTTTCCCAATACTTACCACGTTGCGACACTTCGCGAATATTTATTTCGGGATTAAAATTGGTGGCAAAAGCCTTTCCGTGGTCGCCGGCATTACAATCTACAATATCGAGGTAATGTATTTCGTCGAAATAATGTTTGGCAGCGTAAGCGGTATAAATGCTGGTTACTCCAGGGTCGAATCCACAACCAAGTATAGCTGTCAGTCCTGCTTTTTCAAATTTTTCCTTGTACGCCCACTGCCAGCTATATTCAAATTTCGCTTCGTCTTTTGGTTCGTAGTTAGCTGTATCCATGTAGTTTACACCTGCTTCGAGGCAAGCATCCATAATGGTTAAATCCTGATATGGCAAAGCTACATTTATCACCAATTCAGGTTTGTATGCGTTGAGCAATGTTACCAATTCAGGCACATTGTCGGCATCTACCTGAGCAGTTTTTAGTTCCACTCCATAGCGGTTTTTAACATCGGCAGCTATCACATCACATTTAGATTTGGTGCGGCTGGCCAACATGATTTCAGTAAAAACATCTGGGTTTTGAGCCACTTTGTGAGCTACTACGGTTCCTACGCCTCCGGCGCCAATAATTAGTACTTTTCCCATTTTTTATTTAGAATAGTTTTTTTATTTTTTTATTAAATTTTTGAACCTGCAAAAATAGTGATTTTTGAGATAAAGTTAAATGATTAAGGAAAGAATAGAATGAAGAAGCTTTTTATCATTAATCTTAGAAATATCTTTTTCAAAAGATTTATTGATAACAACTTTCATTTCCGAAGATTTTTTAAAAAGTCTTCTGTATCAACATATTGTTTTGTTCTACCTTTACGAATGGCATTTAACATCCCAATATCCTCTTTTTCTTCGTCTGTGAGGATTTTTGCTTTTAACCCCATTTTTTTAGCAATTTCAGCAATTAGTTTAATCTCCACAACAGACTCTCCATTTAATACTAATGTTTGCATTATTCTATGATTTTAATTATTTGAATGACAAAGATAGTCATTTTTGAATAATTTGTGGTTAGGTGTAAAGACAAAATATTTTGATTCTTACACCCGCTGTACTGATGTAATTTCGCTAATTTTCTTAATATTTTTGCAAAGCAACTCAATATCTTCGGTGTCGTGTACGGAGATAGAGAAAAAGCCTACAAAAATGCCATCGGTAGTTTCGATGGTGATTTTACTGATATTTCCACCAAATTTTTCGGAAATAACTTTCAGAATTTCAATCATAACCCCCTGTTTGTCAATGCCTTTTATCTCGAGTGTTTGGATAAACGAAAGCGCTTTGTGCGTTGCCCAATCAACTGATACAAGACGCTTACCATAGTTCGATTTTAGCTTGGCTGCTTCGGGGCAATTGCGCTTGTGGATAAACAGGTTTTCGGCATCATCCACATAGCCAAGCACATCGTCGCCTGGTATGGGCTGACAACATTCGGCTAATTGATACACCGTGCCGGCATATTCTTCGGTAAGAATAAGTGTTTTTTTACGGTCGATTTTGTTTACAAGCACTCCATCAATAGGCACTGTTTTGGGTTGTTTGTTGTCGGGATTGCCTACAAAAGGCATTTTGAGGTATTTAATAAATACGTTTTGGTCTTTTGGTTTAAAGGTTATTTTTGCAATTTCGTCTAAATGAATAAGACCACGACCTGCTTGTAAATAAAGTGTATTACGGTCGGTAAAGTTGAAATGATTCATTATTTTTACAATAATCTCATTCTCAGGCTTTAGGTTTTTGTTAGCAAGCACCTCTTCAATCATTCGCTGCCCTTCGGCTGTAATTTGCTTTTCTTCCTTTTTGAAATAGGCACGAAGTTTCGTTTTGGCGCGAGCGGTGGAAACGTAATTGAGCCACTCGGGCATGGGCGACTGCTTTTTGGTCGTAATAATCTCAATTTGGTCGCCACTTTGCAATTTGTAACTGAGCGGCACGAGTTTGTGATTTACTTTGGCACCAATGCAGCGCATACCAAGGTCGGAGTGAAGCGAGAACGCAAAATCGAGCGCCGAAGCTCCGAGCGCTATTGTTTTTATTTCGCCTTTGGGTGTAAAAACAAAAATTTCGGAAGCAAAAAGATTCAACTTGAAGGTATCCATAAAATCGATGGCATTCGGTTCCGGATTTTCAAGTAGTTCTTTAATGGTTTTCATCCATTTATCGAGCTCCGACTCATCTTGTTCGCCCGATTTGTATTTGTAGTGTGCTGCCAGCCCTTTCTCGGCAATATCATTCATGCGTTTGCTTCGAATTTGCACTTCCACCCAGCGGCCAAGTGGCCCCATTAATGTGATGTGCAATGCTTCGTAACCATTAGCTTTCGGATTATTTACCCAGTCGCGAATACGTTCGGGATGCGGCTTGTAGATTTCGGTAAGGGCAGAATAGAGCATCCAGCATTGTTCTTTTTCGCTCAGGTCGGGTTTGGGTTCAAAAACAATTCGCAGCGCCAACAAATCAAAAACTTCTTCGAATGGAATGTTTTTCAAATTCATTTTTGTCCAAATAGAATAAACCGATTTTACACGTTCCTTCAGAAAAAACGAATAACCCATGTGAGCTAATTTTTTCTTTATCGGTTCTGTAAATTCTTTGAAGAACTGAATTCGAGCATCTTCATCAACCGCCAGTTTTTGTTCAATAAGCTGGTATTTATCAGGATGTTCGTATTTGAAGCTGAGATTTTCGAGCTCGGTTTTAATACGAAAAAGTCCAAGTCGGTGAGCAAGCGGAGCGTAAATGTAGGTAGTTTCGCCAGCAATTTTATACTGCTTTGCAGGAGGCATAGAACCCAACGTGCGCATGTTGTGCAGTCGGTCGGCCATTTTTACCAACACCACGCGTATATCTTCGGACATGGTGAGCAGCAACTTACGGAAATTCTCGGCTTGTTCCGACGCTTTTTCGGCAAAAATACCACCCGAAATTTTAGTCAATCCGTCAACAATTTGTGCAATTTTTGGGGTAAAAAGCTGTTCAACATCTTCCACCGTGTAATCGGTATCTTCCACCACATCGTGTAGCAAGGCCGAGCATATTGAAGTAGAGCCTAAGCCAATTTCGCGCACCACAATGCGTGCCACAGCCAGCGGGTGCATTATATAAGGTTCGCCCGACCGACGGCGCATGCCTTTGTGAGCAGAGTTTGCAAAGTTAAATGCTTTGGTTATAAGTTCTATCTTTTGCCGATGATTGGTTCGTCGGTAGTCATCGAGCAAAGCTTCAAATTCTCGTTGAATTTGTTCCTCTTCAGTAAGTATTTTTAAATCCTCATTCTGCGTCATAATCATCAATTATATACCTTTATTATTTTTTTTAGTGTCGACAATTTAAATCCCGCCTGCTGCCAACTAATTATACCATCGTTAAGATCAATAATCTGTAATTTTTTGGTTGCAAAAGATGAAATTGCAACTTTGCTTCGCCTACCACTCCGACAATAAATAGCAATTTATTTTTTTTAGTTTTTACATATCTTGTTGTTGAATATCTTAAAGTTGAATAACAAATAAATAAAATTAATGTTTAAGTAGCTGAAATGTACTTTGACCTAACAACAAGAAAATCAATTGTTTATGATTTATCAATCATCGCTAATAAATTTGTGGCAAAATCAGCATTCAAATATAGGTTGAAAGTTTGAGTTAATCAGCATTTTAAAATAGGTTTTTTCATAAAAATAAATAAAACTGAAGTTTTCCTCGGAAGCTGTTTCTCTCCTACAATGAATGCTCGTCAACCAAAAAAGAATGCTCGACTTATAGGGATTTTGTATTAAAATTTCTGCATATTTATGTAAATACTTTCGGATTTGAGTAATTTTTCCCACCTTTGCTCCTGACTTCCGCGATTTAACACCCAAATTTATCTTTATATTTTACATATAGTTCTGATATATTGATTATACGTTCATAAAAACGTGATTTAGCATTTATTGCGCGGAAGTCAGGAAAAAAACGGGCAGTTTCATAAGAATGAAACTGCCCATTTGGTTATAAATACACAGTAATTTTATTTTCGAACCAATTTAAGTTGTGCTCTGCGGTTTTTTATTCTGTTCTCTTCGGTTGTGTTGGGCACTATTGGCATATCGTACGACTTGGATACGGTAAATATCTGTATGGCAGGTGCGCCCAGTTTTATAAATGATATTTTCACCATAATGGCTCTATTCAACCCAATCTGATAATTGGATGCGTGGGAACCAATATTACAAGTGTGCCCCACCACATAAAGCTGTGCATTTGGATTCGATTGTAAGTAACGTGAAACTATTTTCATAATGTCGATTTCCATAGTCGTGGGCAAAGTGGAATTTAAACCGAAGTGAAAATCTGTGGATTCTACCAGTTTTTTAATAATTTCAAAGCTGTCAACTACTTGAACCAACTCTTTTTGAAGGATTGCCGGTATAGGAACTGTGTCAGCAGGAATTTTAACGCTCACTTCGGAAGGCACAATTGGAACAACGGTATCTTTCTTTACTTCAATGACTATTGGCTTTATTTCCTGAGCAACAATGGTGTCTTTTGGTTTTTCGTCGATAATTTCGGCAATAGGTTGAAAGGGTTTAGCTAACTTCTCCACATTTGCAACAGTTAGTTTTTTAGTCAATTGCCAATAAATGCCTACTTTTACGCCTACCGATATGGGTTTTACATCATTTACCTGCTCCGAAGCAAAGAGGCCGTTATAAAGGCCATCCTTTTGATACATGTATTT
>CAZEEN010000019.1:0-29661 GCA_964511115.1 uncultured Paludibacter sp.
TCAGTTTTTTTAAGTTTGTTATTTAAATTTTGACATCAAAGCAATGTTGATGCCTTTAAAACTAATTTTAATTTATTCTCAATTTTAAATGTTGTTGAAAATCAGAAATATACATATTCTTTTTCTGGCCGTAATCCTCGTTTCAGGTTGCTCCATGAAAAAGAATACCTCCAAAACACGTGCTTTTAAAGCGTTGAATACCCGTTACAATGTGTATTTTAACGGAATGAACAGCTTTGATGAAGGCATACGAAATATCAATCAGGCCAATACCGACGATTATGCCTCGATAATAAACATGTACGCCATCAGCAAACACGAGAATGCCAATGCAGCAAAATCGAATATGGACCGTACCATCGAAAAATGTCGCAAAGCCATTAAACTTCATTCGATAAAACAAAAGCCCGAACGCGATAATAAGAAATGGAATGACCCTGAATATCAAGCTTGGTACAACCAAAAAGAATTTAATCCAGCCTTGAAAGATGCTTGGTTGTTGCTGGCGAAAGCCGAATTTCACAAAGGTGACTTTTTGGGCGCTGTAGGCACTTTTACTTATATCTCGCGCTTTTACGCCAACGATAAAGATATGATTGCTCTTTGTCAGCTCTGGATGGCACGTTCGTATGCCGAAATGGGTTGGATTTACGAAGCCGAACAAGTGCTGCTTAAATTAAAGCAGGACGATTTGAAAGCCAAAAATATTGCTTTTTTTGCTGCTGTAAATGCCGATTTACTACTCAAAAAGCGTCAGTACAAAGAAGCATTACCTTTTTTGGAACTATCGTTGAAAAATGAAAAAGAGAAAGTGCAAAAACAACGTTTTACTTATTTATTGGCACAACTTTATCATAAAAATGGCAATACAACCGAGGCTTTCAATTCGTTTACGGCTGTTACAAAACTCAATCCGCCGTACGAAATGGATTTCAACGCCCGCATTTATAGGGCTGAGTTGAGCGATAATATACCTTCAGTTCGCAAAGAATTGAAAAAAATGATTCTCAATCCGAATAATAAGGAATACAAAGACCAATTGTATTATGTACTAGGTAAAACTTATTTGCTGGAGGGCGATACGGTGCGTGCAATTGACAATTTTATAATTTCGGCCGATACAAGCTCCCGAAATGGCTATGATAAGGCGGTAACGCTCATCACCTTGGGCGATTTGTATTATAAAAAACAAAATTACATCAAAGCGCAACCTTGTTACGACGAGGCTTCGAAAATAATTACTGCAGAAAAAGAGGATTTTGCTCGAGTAACAAAACGTGCCGAAACGCTTAGCGAACTGATTGTGCAGCACGAAATTGTAACGCTACAGGATAGTTTACAGAAATTGGCAGCTTTACCACTTGATAAACAAAAAGAAATTGTTCAGAAGATAATTGACAAATTGATTGCCGACGAAAAAGCAGCTGAAGAGGCTGAGAAAAAACTTGCTAATCAAAATCGCCCTCAAAATTTCGACGATAATTTTGATATGATGCCACCCATTGGCATGGCGCCACAAACTGGTGATTGGTATTTTTATAATCCTACAATTGTAAAATCGGGTGTAACAGAGTTTCGCAAAAAATGGGGAACTCGAAAATTGGAAGATAACTGGCGACGAACCAATAAAACGGCTTCGCTTTTTAACGACGAAACTGCAACTGCAAACACATCAGCAACCGGCTTACCTACAGACAGTTTAAAAAAAGACTCGGCGGTTGTGGACGATACCAAATCGCTCGATTTTTACCTCCGACAGATCCCGGTTTCAAAAGCACAATTCGACAAATCGAACGAAGAATTAGCTAATGCGCTTTACAACATGGGCTTTATTTACAAGGATAAAGTGGAAGATTTGCCAATGGCTTTAAAAACTTTCGATGAGTTTGAACGCCGCTTCCCAACCGATGAGCGCCGTGTAGAAACCTATTATTACAGCTATTTACTCCAAACACGCTTGGAAAATGCAGCGGCAGCCGAAGTCTACAAAGCAAAATTGATAGCCAATTTTCCAAATTCAAAATATGTGGAAGTTATATCACAACCCGATTATTTTGAGCGACTTAATCGCATGTACGAAGTGCAGGATTCTTTGTATTTCGCAACCTACAAAGCTTACAATGCCAGCGACTTTAAAACCGTAAAATCGAATTCGGAGTACGTTCAAAAAACATATCCGCTTTCCACATTGTTGCCTAAGTTTCTTTTCTTGAATGCGTTAAGTGTTGGGAAAACCGAAAAACCCGAAGTTTTTGAAACCACGCTTTCGGAATTGGTCGAAAAATACCCTAAAAGTGATGTGAGCTCCATGTCGAAAGATATTTTGGCACTTATCAAGCAAGGTAACGAGGCAAAAGCTGGCACTTCATCGGGTTCGCTGCTTGCCCGACGCGACGAAGCAATAAAACAGGAGATTGAGAATGTAGAAGAACGAAAATTCGTTGCGGATAAAAGCGGTAAACATCGATTGATGTTGCTTTTCAATTCAAACACTGAGCGGCTTAATAAGCTATTATTCAATGTGGCTGCATTTAACTTTACCCGATTTATGGTAAAGGATTTTGATTTGATAAATACCAAATTAGATAGCACACAAACCATACTTTCGGTTACAAACTTCGAGTCATTCGAAGAGGCCGAATGGTATTTGAATTCGGTGAAAGGCGATTCGGTGTTGAATGAAATGGTATCGGCGCGAGATATTCAAAAGCTTATTATTTCCGAAACAAACTTTGGAACGATGTTTTCATTTCTTGGTTTGGAAGCCTACATGGCGTACTTAAATTCAGGTTTTAAGGAAGTAGTTGCTCCAAAGCAATTAGCTGTAGTCGATAAAAAAACGGTTGCTAAAGAAACCAAATCGAAAGTTGAAAAGCCAATTGCAGTAGCGCCTGTAACTCCTCAAAAAGAAGTTGCTAAAAAACCCGAGGTGAAGCCAGAATCCATTGTAGAAAAGAAAGCAGAACCGTTGGCCGAAAAGAAAACAGAATCAAAACCAGTTCAGCATCCAGCTTCGAAACCAATAGAACCTACTGTTCAACAGCCTGTTGCACCTAAAATAGAACCTGTTCAGGACAATGTACCATTGTTCAAAAATTTGTTTGCTTATCGTGCCAACGAGCCACACTTTATGGCTATTTCGGTGTTGAGTGGAACGTTTGATTTTGAAAAATTAAAAACAGCATTCGATGCATTTAATGCAAAAAACTACGGAATGCTCAACCTGAAAGTTACGAAAGATGTGGTTGACAAACAGCAAATTATAATTGTAGGTTCGTTCCCTGAGGCAAGTGTAGCAAAATCGTATTTATTTCGTGTTGTTCAGGAAACAGCACTTTATGAACAAATAAAAGGTACCAACTATCGCAATTTAATTGGTTCGCAACGCAATTTGAATGTGATGATGCAGCAAAATGCAATGGATACCTATTTTGAATTTATGCAAGAATATTATCTAAAATAAAGAATGAAAAAAGACCGCATACTTTGGGCCGACGACGAAATTGATTTGTTGCGTGCCTATGTTTTGTTTCTCGAAGAAAAAGGATACGAAGTGGTTACAGCCAACAACGGAAAAGATGCTGTAGAACTTTGTCATAAAGAGAGCTTCGATATTATTTTTCTCGACGAAAATATGCCGGGGCTGAGTGGCCTCGAAACCTTAGCATTGATAAAAGAAATCGATGCTAATGTGCCTATGGTTATGATTACCAAAAGCGAAGAGGAAAACATCATGAATATGGCTATCGGTAATAAAATTGCTGATTACCTTACTAAGCCTGTGAATCCCAGTCAGATACTACTTACTTTAAAAAAGAATATCCATAAAAAAGAAATCCTATCTGAACATGCTACCTCTACTTACCGTTCGGAATTTGGACGTATTGGTATGCAAATTAACGATTCCCTGACCTACGAAAATTGGGTTGAAGTGTATAAAAAGTTGGTTTATTGGGAATTGGAACTTGCCGAAACTGATAATGGCATGGACGAAATGCTTCGAATGCAAAAAACGGAAGCAAACACAACATTTGCCAAATTTATAAAACGAAATTACGTATCGTGGTTCGAAAATCCTGCTAAACGCCCATTGCTGAGCCCCGATTTGTTTAAAACTAAAGTGTTTCCGCTCATTGATAAAGGCGAAAAAGTGTTTTTTATTTTGGTGGATAATTTCCGCTACGACCAATGGAAAGTAATTCGTGAATTAATGTCCGAGTTTTTCACTTTCACCGATGAGGGTATGTATTGTGGCATTTTGCCAACTGCAACTCAGTATGCACGAAATGCCATTTTTTCGGGTTTAATGCCTTTGCAAATTCAGCAAATGTTTCCCGATTTATGGGTGGATGAAGAAGAGGAAGAGGGTAAAAATCTAAATGAAAAAGATTTAATTCAAACCCAATTGCATCGTTTCCGTAAAAACTATACTTTTTCGTACCAAAAAATAAATGAATCAGCATATTGCGAGAAAGTAATTGAACAATTACCACGCATCGAAAACAACCAGCTCAATGTAATTGTGCTTAATTTTATCGACATGTTGTCGCACGCCCGTACCGAATCGAAAATGATGCGCGAACTGGCCAACGACGAACAAGCTTACCGTTCGCTTACTTTGTCGTGGTTTCGCCATTCGCCAACCTACGAACTGATGAAAGCCATTGCCAAACGTGGACACAAAGTGATTTTTACTACCGATCATGGAACAATTCAAACCGATAACGCCATAAAAGTAATTGGCGATAAAAATACAAATGTTAATCTGCGTTATAAAGTGGGTAAGAATTTGAGTTACAACAAAAAAGAAGTTTTTGAAATTTTACAACCTGCAAAAGTCGGATTGCCAAGCCCGAATATAAGTTCGGCCTATATTTTTGCTACCAACAAAGACTTTTTTGCATATCCAAACAATTACAATCATTATGTAAGTTACTATAAAAACACGTTTCAGCATGGTGGTATTTCGTTGGAAGAAATGCTGATACCGCTGATCGTGATGGAACCTAAGTAAAGACTGCCCATAAATCTGCCCCCTAACCCCCTAAAGGGGGAATAAGAAATAATAGTCCTGATAATTTTAAACTGTTTAAAATAAAAATTGAGTAATAAAAATGATAAAAAACGAAACTAACTTCAACTCCCCTTTAGGGGTTGGGGGCCGTTCCTATACAAACGTAAAAGACCTCGGCAATTTGCAGGAGGCAATTCAGGAAGCGCTGGAAATAAAGAAAAATCGCTTTGCTTACAAGCATATTGGCGAAAATAAAACGCTGTTGATGGTGTTTTTCAATTCTAGTCTTCGTACCCGATTGAGTACGCAAAAAGCGGGTATGAATTTGGGTATGAACACGATGGTGCTCGATGTAAATGCTGGTGCTTGGAAATTGGAAACCGAACGTGGCGTTATTATGGATGGCGATAAGCCCGAACATATTTTGGAAGCCATTCCGGTTATGGCGAGTTATTGCGATATAATTGGGGTTCGCGCTTTTGCACAGTTCGAAAGCAAAGAATTTGATTATCAGGAAACGATTATCAATCAGTTTATTAAATATTCAGGTAAACCTGTTTTCAGTATGGAAGGAGCAACTTCGCATCCGTTGCAGGCTTTTGCCGATTTGATAACCATTGAGGAATTCAAAGACAAACCACGTCCGAAAGTGGTTTTGACATGGGCGCCGCATCCAAAAGCTTTGCCACAAGCAGTTCCTAACTCGTTTGCCGATTTTATGAACGAAGCCGATGTCGATTTTGTAATTACGCACCCCGAAGGCTACGAACTTGCCCCCGAATTTGTACGTGGCGCTCGTGTGGAATACGACCAAATGAAAGCATTCGAAGGAGCCGATTTTGTGTATGCAAAAAACTGGGCTGCTTTTCAAGACCCAAATTACGGAAAAATCCTGAGTAAAGATATGAACTGGACTGTAAGCGGCCGTCAAATGGCTGTAACCAACGATGCGCGTTTTATGCATTGTTTGCCCGTGCGTCGTAATATGATTGTAACCGACGAAGTGATTGAAGGCCCACGCTCTATCGTAATTCCCGAAGCAGCCAACCGTGAAATTTCCGCTCAGGTAGTAATAAAAAGACTATTAGAAAATGTGATATAGAACGCAAATTACGCAAAATACGCAAATCTTATGAGATAATTTTTATTTCTGATTCGTGAAAATTTGCGTTATTTGTGTTCAAAAACTATACAAAATGAACATAGAACAAGTAATTGCGTCGATACGCAACGTGCCGGATTTTCCGAAACCGGGTATTTTATTTAAAGACATAACAACAGCCATGAAAGATGCCGAAGTGCTTCATTACATTGCCGATGAGTTATATTATTATTACAAAGACAAAGGAATTACCAAAGTAGTGGGCGTTGAAAGTCGCGGTTTTGTTTTGGGAAGTATTCTGGCCTACAAACTCGGAGCTGGTTTCGTGTTATTGCGTAAACCCGGCAAATTACCATCCGAAACATATAAAGTAAGTTATGACCTCGAATACGGTTCCGATTCGCTCGAAATTCACAAAGATTCCATCGACGAAAACGATGTGGTTTTACTTCATGATGACTTACTTGCAACTGGTGGAAGTGCCAGTGCTGCCTTAAAATTGCTGACTGAATTTGCACACAGCGATGTGTATGTGAGCTTTTTGATTGAGCTTGAATTTTTGAATGGACGTGAACGTTTGAAAGGAGCTAAAGACATTCATGCATTGATAAAGTATTAAATCAATTTTATTGTTTACGAACCAATAACTGAAGTTTTAATTTGGTATGAATGATTTAATCAGCATTAGCCCTAATACATCAACTTTAGAAATTGAAAACCGAATTTTCACTGTTCGTGGCATGCAGGTAATGATAGATAGTCATTTGGCAGAGATGTATGGTGTGGAAACGAAGCAAATTAACCGATCTGTAAAAAGAAATGAAGACCGATTTCCTGAAAAATACATGTTTCAACTTTCCGAAGAAGAATGGGATTCTTTAAGGTACCAATTTGGCACCTTAAAACTCGGTGAAACTTTAAAACTGCATAATTCCACTTTAGAAAACAACAGAGGAAAACATAGAAAATACTTGCCCTATGTCTTTACAGAGCAAGGCGTAGCAATGCTTTCAGCTGTGCTTCGAAGTGAAACTGCTGTGAGAGTGAGTTTACAAATTATGGATGCTTTTGTAGAAATGCGTAAAGTTCTTGCACACAATGCAGGATTATTACAACGATTGGATAAGATTGAATTAAAGCAACTTGATGCGGATAGAAAATTTGATCAGCTTTTCGCAGCTCTCGAAAATAAAAATCCGGAACCTGAAAAGGGAATTTTCTATGAAGGTCAGATATTCGACGCATACAGTTTTGTTGCTGACAAAATTCGTTCTGCACAAAAGTCAATTATACTTGTTGATAATTATCTCGATGATACTGTTTTGACTTTATTCACCAAGCGAAATGCCGGTGTAAAAGCAAACTTTTATACCAAAAACATCAGCAAGCAACTTTTGTTAGACGTACAAAAACACAATGCTCAATATCCACCAATTGAGCTATTTGAGTTAAAAGCTGCTCACGATCGATTTTTAATTATTGATAATACTGAACTCTATCATATTGGAGCATCATTGAAAGATGTTGGCAAGAAATGGTTTGCATTTTCGAAAATGAACACCGAAATTCAAAAAATGTTGAACTTGCTGAATATAGGCATTGTTGAATAAAATAATACAAATATGAACAAACTTACACTCGTTAAAGTCGGCGGCAAAATTGTGGAAGAGCCTCAAAGCCTAAAACAATTATTGGCTGATTTTTCAAAAATTGAAGGAAATAAAGTGCTGGTGCATGGTGGCGGTCGGTCGGCAACGGCTGTGGCTGCTAAACTCGGCATTGAAAGCACCATGGTGAATGGACGGCGTGTTACTGACGAAGAAACACTAAAGGTGGTAACTATGGTTTATGGTGGTTTGGTAAACAAACAAATTGTGGCTGGTTTGCAGGCAGTTGGTGTAAATGCGCTTGGACTTACCGGTGCCGACCTGAACTATATGCGTTCCGAAAAGCGTCCCGTGAAAGATGTGGATTACGGTTTTGTTGGTGACGTAAAGGAAGTGAATGCTGGAATTCTGGCTGATTTAATTGCCAAAGGTGTTGTGCCTGTGTTAGCACCGCTAACGCACGATATGAATGGTAATATGCTCAATACCAATGCTGATACTATTGCGGGTGAAGCAGCAAAAGCATTGGCAAAACATTTTGATGTAACATTAATGTATTGTTTTGAGAAAAAAGGTGTGTTGATGAGCGAAACTGACGATGAAAGTGTCATTTCGGAAATTACACCTGATTTGTTTGAAAAATATGTAGCTGACGGAATTATCAGTGGTGGAATGATTCCAAAGTTGGAAAATGCGTTCGAAGCTATTAATGCCGGTGTAAAACAAGTAGTTATCACGCGGGCTGATTCGATGCATACAGCAAGTGGAACTAAAATCAGTATGTAGTGTATTGAAATTTGTAATTATATTTTGAATAATAAAATATTTACGTATCTTTGTCTCCAAATTAACTATGAGAATTGTTACACATAAATCGATTGAAAACTTTTATAAAAAACATTCAAATTCAAAATCGGCACTTGAGGAATGGTATACCAAGGCAAACAAAGCTGAATGGAATAATTTTGCAGAGATGAAATTAACATTCAAATCGGTTGATGCAGTGGGTAATAATAGATTTGTTTTTAATGTAAAGGGAAATGATTATCGATTAGTTGCAATTGTCCTTTTTCAAATCAAAATAATTTATATTCGATTTATAGGAACACATACTGAATACGATAAGATAGATTGTGAAAATATTTAAGAAATGACAAAGATAAACAATGAGTTAGAATACGAAGCAACTTATGCGCGTGTAGAAGAACTGCTTCAGGTTGTTACTAATGAAACTCCTATAACTGATAGAAACCTCATTGAGTTGAATATTTTGTCCAACTTAGTTGTTGATTACGAGGAGGTACACCATCCAATACATGCTCCTACTCTGGTTGATGTTATCAAACTTCGTATGTACGAAATGAAATTAAATCAGGTTAAATTATCTGAACTTTTAGGAGTAAGTCCGTCTCGGGTAAGTGAGTATTTAACAGGTAAAAGTGAGCCAACATTAAAGGTAGCACGCGAATTAAACAAAAAATTAAATATTGACGCTAATATTATACTAGGTGTCTAATAATCAATAATATGCAGGTAGTAAATTTATCGGAAAATAATTCCATTCTCAATCATTACATGAAAGAAATTCGTTCGGTTGAAATTCAGAAAGACGCGATGCGTTTTCGACGGAATATCGAACGTATTGGCGAAATTATGGCTTACGAAATAAGCAAAAAAATGCATTATGTGAGCGAAGATGTGCAAACTCCGCTTGGCATTGCACCAACGAATGTAATCGACGAAAAGGTAGTTCTATCAACTATTCTTCGTGCAGGACTGCCTTTACATCAAGGCTTTCTGAGCTATTTCGATTATGCCGAAAATGCTTTTGTTTCAGCTTATCGCAAATACAAAGATGCGTTGAAATTTGATATTCATATCGAATACATAGCTTCGCCCGACCTGACCGATAAAACGTTGATTATTATTGACCCCATGTTGGCAACCGGAGGTTCGATGGAACTAACGTATGGTGCTTTACTTACGAAAGGAAAACCTGCAAATGTGCATATTGCCACTGTTATTGCGAGTAAACAGGCCGTTAAATACCTGAAAAAAACTTTTGCCGGCTCTGGAATTACACTTTGGACTGCGGCTATCGACCCTGAACTCAACGACCATTCGTACATTATTCCTGGAATTGGAGATGCTGGTGATTTGGCTTTTGGAGTAAAACTTTGATTCCCCGTTTTATTTCAGTACCTTTGTGGCGAATTTTGTTCCGTGCGTTTGAATTTTTTTTACGGTTTTAGAGGACAGAATTCGCCTATTATTTTATGACATTTGATCAATTAGATCTTATAGAGCCGATCTTAAATGCTCTAAAACACGAAGGATACACCCAACCAACTCCAATTCAGGAAATTTCTATCCCCATTGTACTTAAAGGCAGCGATTTGTTAGGATGTGCGCAAACAGGAACCGGTAAAACGGCTGCTTTTGCCATTCCTATTTTGCAATTGTTGCACGAAAACAAAGGAAGCGACCGCTCGCCACGCAAAATTAAAACGCTTATTGTAACGCCCACACGTGAACTTGCCATACAAATTGGCGAAAGTTTTGCCGCTTACGGACGATTTATGAATTTGCGGCACACAGTTGTTTTTGGTGGTGTGCCACAAAGTCAGCAGGTAGGTGAATTGCGCAAAGGCGTTGATATTCTGATAGCTACACCCGGACGATTGCTCGATTTGCAAACACAGGGTTATATAAAATTGAACGATTTAAGCATTTTTGTGCTCGACGAAGCCGACCGCATGCTCGACATGGGTTTTATTCACGATATTAAAAAGTTGCTAAAACTTATTCCTGCCAAACGTCAATCGCTGTTTTTTTCGGCAACAATGCCCGAATCAATTCGTGTATTGGCCGGAACTATTCTTACAAAACCCGAAGAAGTGCAGGTTACACCTGCTTCGACCACTGCCGAAACCATTCAGCAGGAAATGTATTTTGTAGATGCTGCCAACAAAAAAGATTTGCTTATTCATATACTTCAGGATAAGCAAATAGCTACAGCATTGGTATTTACGAGAACCAAGCATGGCGCCGACAAGGTGCAACGTTTTTTGGTAAAGGCACATATTAAAGCCGAGGCCATTCACGGAAATAAATCGCAAAATGCACGTCAGAATGCGTTGCGAAATTTTAAAGACAGAACGACGCGTGTATTAGTAGCTACCGATATTGCAGCTCGTGGAATTGATATCGACGATTTGAATCTGGTTATTAATTACGAAATTCCGAATGTGCCCGAAACTTACGTTCACCGTATCGGACGTACGGGTAGGGCAGGGCTCGATGGAAAAGCGGTTTCGTTTTGCGATGTAGAAGAATTTCCTTACTTGCGCGATATTCAGAAATTAATTTCAATTCAAATTCCGGTGGTAAAAGAACATCCGTTTCCGGCTGAAAATTTACCGGTAGAAAATAATCGAATTTCGCATTCCAAAGCTAAAAATTCGAGCAAACGACCTACAATTGAACCTAACAAAGGCAAACGCCGCAAACCAACGGATAGGGTACTTATTCTGAATAAATAAAAAAAGAACGCAAATTTCGCGAATTTTCACAAATAATACTTTACCCATTTTGAGTAAATATTTGATATTTAATTATATCTTATTTGTGAAAATTTGCGTAATTTGCGTTCTACTTATTATGATATTTAGTTTAACAAATCACAGTCGATTTCAGTTGTTTGAAAAAGTCATTACCTTTATCATCAACGAGAATAAATGCAGGGAAATTTTCAACTTCAATTTTCCAAATAGCTTCCATTCCTAATTCAGGATATTCCAAACATTCTACGTGCTTGATGTTTTGTTCGGCTAAAATTGCGGCAGGACCACCTATAGAGCCTAAATAGAATCCGCCATATTTCTGACAAGCATCGGTAACTTGTTGCGTGCGATTACCTTTAGCAATCATTATCAAGCTTCCACCATGTTGTTGAAACAAATCAACATACGAATCCATACGACCAGCAGTTGTTGGTCCAAACGAGCCCGAAGGCATTCCTTGTGGCGTTTTTGCTGGACCGGCATAATAAATCGGGTGGTCTTTAACGTATTGTGGCAGTGGTTTTCCTGCATCAATTAGTTCTTTGAGTTTGGCATGAGCTATATCGCGACCAACAACGATTGTTCCCGAAAGCGATAAGCGAGTTGACACTGGGTAGCTCGAAAGTGTAGCCAAAATATGCTTCATGGATTGATTCAAGTCAATTTTTACCGCATCACCTTCACCTGCATTGCGCAAGTTTTCAGGGATATATTTGCCCGGATTTTCTTCCATTTTTTCAATCCAAAGTCCATCTTTATTAATTTTTGCTTTAATATTGCGGTCGGCAGAACACGAAACAGCCATACCTACAAAACACGAAGCACCATGACGCGACAGACGAACAATGCGAATGTCGTGAGCAAAATATTTTCCACCAAACTGCGCACCATATCCGGAAGCCTGCGCTTGTTTCAAAATTTTCTGCTCCATTTCCACATCGCGGAAAGCTTGGCCGAGTTCATTGCCTATGGTTGGCAATTCGTCGTAATATTTTGTCGAAGCTAGTTTCACTGTTTTCATACAAGCATCGGCCGAAGTGCCACCAATTACAAAAGCAATATGGTATGGCGGACAAGCTGCTGTGCCCAGTGTTTTCATTTTTTCAGTCAAAAATTTTTCGAGCGAGACTGGATTTAGTAATGCTTTTGTTTCTTGAAAAAGATAGGATTTGTTTGCCGAACCTCCACCTTTGGCAATAAACAAAAATTTATATTCGTTGCCATGCGAAGCTACAAGGTCGATTTGAGCCGGAAGGTTGGTGCCTGTATTTACCTCATCGTACATATTCAAAGCTGCGTTTTGCGAGTAGCGCAGGTTTTCTTCGGTGTAAGTTTCGTAAATACCTTGCGAAAGCGCTTCTTCATCATCGCCGTTTGTCCAAACATTGTTTCCTTTTTTTGCATAAACGGTAGCTGTTCCAGTATCCTGACAGAACGGTAGTACACCTTTAGCAGCAATTTCGGCATTTCGAAGCATCGTTATCGCCACAAATTTATCGTTTTCGCTCGCTTCAGGGTCGTCCAAAATAGCTGATACTTGTTTTTGATGCTCGGGACGTAGCAAAAACGAACAATCGCGCATCGCAGCACGAGCCAATTTTGTAAGCGCTTCGGGCTCAACTTTCAACATTTCCTGACCATCGAATTCCGATACCGAAACATGCTCTTTGCTAAGCAAATAGTATTCGGTTTTTTCTTTTCCCAAGGGGAATGTTTCCTGATAAATAAAGGGTTTTGCCATTATAATTAGTTGTTTGAATTTTGACTTTTTTCTATTTGAAAATACGCTACAAAATTACGGATTTTTTTCAATAAACTGGTAGCTCAGTGGTGTTTTTGACTTCCGATATTACAAAAAAACTACTGATTAAAGCCACCGAAGGTAAAACTGATAATTTCTTTTGATGAAAATGATAATAACTTTCCATGTCGGGCAATACTACTTTGAGCATATAATCGAAACTCCCCGAAATAAAATTACATTCCACCACTTCCGAGAAATTCAGAATTGCCTCATTGAATGCACCCGACAAATCGATGGTTTGCTTCACCAAGGTAACGTGGCAATAAACAGTCAGGTTATTGCCCGTTTTTTTCTTGTTCAGAATAGTGGCATATTTCTCAATATATCCTTCTTTTTCGAGCCGTTTTACGCGGTCGTGCACAGGTGTTAACGAAAGATTGATGCTGTTGGCAATATCTTTTAGCGTAAATTGAGCATTCGTTTGCAATAAACGAAGAATTTTTTTGTCGGTTTCGTCGATTGTCATTGTTTTTTTATTTTATGGAAAAAAAACGTACAGTTATTTTTTCTTTTTAATGCAACAAAAAGTTTCTTTTAAAGAAATATATTTTGCAAATATAATCATTTATGCAAATAATTTCTTATTTATTTAAAATATAAACAATAAATTTCTTTATGGATTATATTTGTAACGAAATTAATTTACAATTTAATATTTACAATCATGATTATAGGAGTTCCAAAAGAAATAAAAAACAACGAAAATCGCGTTGCATTAACTCCAGCTGGAGTGGCTGAGTTCAAAAAATACGGACATACCGTTTATG
This sequence comes from uncultured Paludibacter sp., assembly GCA_964511115.1. Classification (GTDB taxonomy): domain Bacteria; phylum Bacteroidota; class Bacteroidia; order Bacteroidales; family Paludibacteraceae; genus Paludibacter. Next base: position 13,858 of record CAZEEN010000019.1, read on the forward strand.
TACAAACTAAAGCTGGTGAGAACAGTGGTTTTGCCGATAAGGCTTACGAAGTGGCCGGTGCCACCATTCTGCCAACAATAGAATCGGTGTACGAAATTGCCGATATGATAATTAAGGTAAAAGAGCCTATTGCTTCCGAATATCCGTTGATTAAGAAAAATCAATTGCTATTTACCTATTTCCATTTTGCATCGAGTGAGCCACTTACACACGCCATGATTGAGCGTGAAGCTGTTTGTTTGGCTTACGAAACAGTAGAAAAATCCGACCGCAGTTTGCCCCTATTAGTTCCAATGTCCGAAGTTGCTGGTCGAATGTCGATTCAGGAAGGCGCAAAATACCTCGAAAAACCAATGAAAGGAAAAGGCATTTTATTGGGCGGTGTACCCGGAGTAGCACCTGCCAATGTCATTATTCTCGGTGGTGGAATTGTAGGAACACAAGCTGCTAAAATGGCTGCCGGTTTTGGTGCACGGGTTACGATTATCGATGTCAGTTTACCACGTTTACGTTATCTGAACGATGTTATGCCAGCCAATGTAACAACATTGATGTCAAATCATTACAATATTTGCGAAGCCATCGCAACTGCCGATTTGGTAGTGGGAGCTGTATTAATTCCGGGAGCAAAAGCGCCACATTTAATTACGCGCGACATGCTGAAGTTGATGAAACCGGGCACTGTTTTGGTGGATGTAGCTGTAGACCAAGGAGGTTGTATCGAAACTTGTGTGCCAACAACACACGAAAATCCAACGTTTATTGTGGACGATATTGTACATTATTGCGTAGCAAATATGCCAGGAGCAGTACCTTACACTTCCACATTGGCGCTTACAAACGCCACTTTGCCTTATGCATTGCAATTGGCCAACGAAGGTTGGAAAGTAGCTTGTTCTAAAAATATTGAACTACGAAAAGGACTGAATGTTGTTGCCGGAAAAGTGGTTTACAAAGGTGTTGCCGAAGCTTGGGGATTAGATTTTCAAGATGTGGAGACTGTTTTGAATAATTGAAAAGCAAGAAGAACGCAAATTTCACAAATAAACGCAAATTTAAAAAAAAATGTTTGATCCATATTGCAGATATATATAATTATTTTACTTATTTGCGACAATTTGCGTAATTTGCGTTCAAAAACAACTTTTATTTTTCCTCTTTGTACCAGCCTGCATACATAGCATAGTTGTGAGCAATGCGTCGGTTCATTTCATTGGTTTTTTCGGGCTCAATTTCCTTTACAAACTTAGCAGGAACTCCTGCCCAAAGTGTATAAGGTGGGATTATTGTATTGCTTAATACTAATGCGCCGGCTGCTACAATGGCTCCTTCGCCAACATGAGCATAATCAAGTAATGTGGCGCCCATGCCAATTAAGGCATAATTATCTATTCTGGCTCCATGCACCGTAACATTATGGCCGACAGACACATAATCACCAATTTCTACAGTCGATTTTTCGTATAAAGTATGCAGTACCGAGCCATCTTGAATATTTACATTATTACCTATACGAATGGCATTTACATCGCCACGTAGTACTGCATTGAACCAAATACTGCAACCGCTACCCATTTTCACATCACCAACTATGGTTGCATTTTCAGCTAAATAGCAATCGTCTCCTATCTCAGGAGTAAATCCCCTGACTTCTTTTATTAATGCCATAAATTTAATTATGAATTGTGAATTAGTATTGGCGCGATGTAGCAAATTCAACACATTGAATAAGAGCCGTTTTGTATTCCGAATCTTCGAAGATATTGAGTTCGTTAATTGCCTGAATTTTAAATTCATTCATTTTATTTTCTGCATATTCCACGCCGCCCATTGTACGTGCAAATTGCATAATTTGGTCAATATTGGAGCTTGTAAAGTCTTTGGAATGAATTATGGAAGCTACATTGTTTCTTGATTCTTCGTCAGAGTTCCGTAAAGCGAATATAAGCGGTAGGGTAACTTTACCATCCTGTAAATCGTTGCCGGTAGGTTTGCCAATCTCAATATCTTTGTAGTAATCAAAAATGTCATCTTTTATCTGAAAACACAGTCCGAGTAACTCACCAAAACGAAATAAATGTTGCTGTTTTAAGCTATCTACTCCTGCCGAAATAGCACCAACTTCGGCACAAGTAGCAAAAAGCAGAGCGGTTTTTTTCTGTATTACTTTAAAATAATCAGCTTCCGAAATTTCGGTTTTTTGCATATTGGTTAATTGCAGCAATTCACCATCCGATAGTTCCATACCTATGCGAGCAATGGATCTGAGAATATTTAGATTTTCGGTTTTAGTACCGCAGATAAGCGAATTGGATAACATATAATCGCCCGAAAGCACTGCTACTTTGTTTGTCCAACGAGCATTTATAGACGAACGCCCACGTCGCTCCAACGTATCATCAACCACATCGTCGTGAATAAGACTTGCATTGTGTAGTAATTCTACAGCAAGGGCAGCATAATAAGCCGAATCGTTTATATTTCCACACAAACGGGCTGATAAAAGGGTGAGAATAGGCCGTAGCTTTTTGCCACTAGCTTCCACTATATATTCGTTTACATCGGCCAATAATGGATTGTCAGTTTTTAGTGCTTGTGCAAAAAACTTTTTGAAAACTATTAAGTCTTCTGTAATTGGCTGACGAATACTATCGATTAAACTCATTTGTGTTTTAAAATTTGACGCACAAAAATAGTGAAATTAATTTTTGCAATTGAATAAAATCCTGTATTTAAGTATAATTATAGCTAAAAACAAGGTTCAGCATAAATAGTTTTAGCAGTTTTAAATATTAACGGCATTATAAACAAATATTAACGGAAAAAATTATTTAATTCACCAAAGTAATTTTCTGACGATATTAGCTTATCTTTGACGCCAAATCAGATTTATGGAAATTATTGTAATTTTCAATTCAAAAGTCACTATATAAGTTGAAATCTCTGGTAAGTGTATTGATTTATATTTAATTGACTTCGACCCCCAAACCCCCAAATGGGGGCTTTAAGACATTTATTTGAATTTTTGTAAAACGAAAATTGTATTATAATCGCACTCTTTAGCCCCCATTTGGGGGTTTGGGGGTCAATAATATCCTAACTTATATAAACTTCAATAAAAAATATTATGCAAAAAATAAGTCAGTTTATTTTAAAATTCTTTGGTTGGAAATTGAACGTTCAGGTCGACGAACCTCAAAAAAGTATTATTTGCGTAGCACCACATACCAGCAATTGGGATTTTCCTATTGGTAAGTTATCGTATTTTGCTCTAGGACGCGAAGCTTCATTTTTGATGAAAAAATCTTGGTTTTTCTTTCCTATGGGTCTTATTTTTAAAGCGTTGGGAGGCGTAGCGGTGGATCGTTCGAAGAAAAACTCCGTAACCGACCTTATGGCCGAAGAGTTTGAAAATCGTTCGCATTTTCATTTGGCCATAACCCCCGAAGGCACTCGCAGCTTGGTTGATAAGTGGAAAATGGGTTTTTATCACATTGCCGTAAAAGCAAATGTACCCATTCAAATTGCTTATATCGACTACAAAAAGAAGGAGATGGGTATACTCGATGTTTTTTATCCAACAGGTGATGAAAAAGCTGATTTAGAGAAAATACAATATTATTACAAAGATATTGAAGCGTGTTTTCCTGAGAAATTTAATTTAAGTGCTAAAAAATAACTTTTTACGGCGAATATTTCGGTTAATTGTTTGTTATTTAAATAATTATTTGTACTTTTGCTGCCGATTTAGAACTATGTGAAGGGGACTACAGTCCCCTTCTTTGTTAAATTACCTCATTAAATGATTTTTAAAGAAACTGTAATACAGATAGTTAGCGATTATATTGCTGCTTCGGAATACTATCTTGTAGATGTAAATGTAAGTACGGATAATCGAATTTCGGTTGAAATAGATGCTTTCGAAGGCGTTTCGCTTGATTATTGCATTGAACTAAGCAAACATATTGAAGCTCAATTCGACCGTGAATCCGAAGATTTTGAATTAGAAGTTAGTTCTGCGGGATTAACTGAGCCATTTAAAGTGCTGAAACAGTACGAAAAAAACATCGGCAACGAAGTGGAAGTGCTCTCTAAAAATGGCATTAAAATAAGCGGAGAACTGACTGCTGCGAACGAAACATTTTTTACAATAACCATCGAAAAGAAAGTACAAGCCGAAGGTTCAAAACGTAAAGTAATTGTAAACGAAGATATTTCATTTAATTATAACGATATAAAATATACAAAATACATTATCAGATTTAAATAAGCTATGAGCAAAAAAGAAACAATCAACCTGATTGACACCTTTTCGGAATTTAAAGAACTGAAAAGCATAGACAGAAGCACTTTAATCAGTGTAATGGAAGAGTCATTCCGAAGCGTAATAACCAAAATGTTTGGTAGTGACGATAATTACGACGTGATTATCAATCCCGACAAAGGTGACTTTGAGATTTATCGCAATCGTGTGGTAGTAGAAGACGACGAATTGGAAGATACCAATACTGAAATTTCGCTCACCGAGGCAAAAAAAATAGACGAAGAATTTGAAGTAGGTGAAGATGTAACCGATACAGTTAATTTTCTGGACTTTGGTCGTAGGGCAATTCTTACATTGCGTCAGACTTTGTCGTCGAAGATTCTTGAATTGCAAAAAGATAGTGTATTTGCTAAATACAGCGAAAAAGTAGGTCAGATTGTAAGTGCCGAATTGTATCAGGTTTGGAAAAAAGAAATGCTACTGATTGATGATGAAGGTAACGAACTTTATTTACCAAAAACAGAACAAATACCAACCGATTTCTATCGCAAAGGCGACACTGTACGTGCAGTAGTGGCAATGGTTGAAAACAAAAATAACAATCCTAAAATTATTGTATCACGCATTTCGCCGGTTTTCCTTGAGCGTTTATTCGAACTCGAAGTTCCTGAAATTCACGAAGGATTGATTCTAGTTAAAAAAATTGCACGTGTACCTGGCGAACGCGCCAAAGTGGCCGTAGAGTCGTACGACGAACGTATTGATCCGGTAGGTGCTTGTGTCGGTGTAAAAGGTTCGCGTATTCATGGCATTGTACGTGAGCTTCGTAATGAGAATATCGATGTAATAAACTATACCAATAATGTGAGTTTATTTATTTCGAGAGCTTTGAGCCCTGCTAAAATTTCGTCGATTCGTTTGAACGAAGCCGAGAAAAAAGCAGAGGTGTATTTGAAACCCGACGAGGTTTCGTTGGCAATTGGTAAAGGTGGTTTAAATATTCGTTTGGCAAGTATGCTTACAGGATATACCCTTGATGTTTACCGCGATATTGACGAAGAAGATACGGAAGACATTTACCTGGACGAGTTCAGCGACGAAATCGATCAATGGGTTATCGATGCATTTAAGGCTATCGGATGCGATACGGCTAAAAATGTATTGGCAATTCCCCGACACGATTTAATTCGCCGTACCGACCTTGAAGAAGAAACAATTGATGACGTACTTGCAATCTTGAAAGCCGAATTTGAAGAATAGGCTTTTAAAATCTCAAGCATCAATTTTTACAAACGAGTAGTAAGCTACTCATTTTTATTACAAAAATTATAAATTTATATATGTCCATACGATTAAGCAAAGCCTGTAAAGATTTAAATGTCGGTATGTCTACCGCCATCGAATTTTTAGCAAAAAAAGGGTATAAACACACGGTTGATTTAAATACTAAATTATCCGATGATGAATACCTTATGCTTGCCAAGGAATTTAACAAAGACATGGCTCTCAAAATGGAGTCGGAAAGGTTAAGTAACGAGCGTCATTTAAAGGAAAAAGCTGCTACAGTTGCTTTGGATGGTTATACGCAACCCAAACAGGAAGCAAAACCGGAAGTTATAAAAACTGATATCCCCAACGATATTAAACCTCAAATTAAAGCTGTTGGGCAGATTGATTTGGATGCTCTAAACAAACCACATCACAAGCCGGTAGCAAAAGTACCCGAGCAAGTTGCGGTAAAAGAAGAGGTTAAAGTTCCTGCGCCCGAACCTGTAGTAGAAAGGCCGGAACCAAAAGTACAGGCTGTTGTAGTTGAAAAACCCATAGAGAAGGTTGAAACTAAAATTATTGAAGTGCCCGAGAAACCTGTCCAGAAAGTGGAGCCAGTTGAAGTAGCAATACCAAAAGAAGAACCTAAGAAAGTAGCCGAGCCTGTTCAGGAAAAGCCTGCGGTCGAAAAACAAGAAGTAAAAGCACCCGAAAAGGCCGCCAAACCGACTGTTAAAGTTGAAGAGAAAGCAGATATTGAACCAGCCGAAGATGCAATATTCTCATTGAGTCGTCCAACCCTTGACAAAGGTCCGGTGGTAATTGGAAGTATCGATTTAAAATTATTGAATCAAAGTACCCGTCCACGACCTAAGACCAAGGAAGAAAAACGCAAAGAGCGCGAAGAAAAAGTGAAAGCTGACCAGAATAAAAAGCCACTTCAGATAACACCAAAACCTACTGGCGATGCTGCTAATCAGGCGAAAAAGGAAAAGCGCGAACGTTTTAAAAACAATAAGGTTGATATAAATAAAGTACAGCAAGGTGGTCCATCAACTGGAGGAGGTGGTTCGCAGCCTTCGATGATTAAAAAACCTGTCCCACAGGGTGCTCCAGGCTCTACTAGCAATACTGCTAAGCCAAATAAAGATAGCAAATTTAAAAAACCGCTTAAAACCGTTGTAAACGAAGAAGAGGTACAAAAACAAATTAAAGAAACTCTTGCGCGTTTGGCAAGTGGAAATAAAAAAGGCAAAGGTGCTAAATACCGCCGCGATAAACGTGATACCGACCGTGCAAAACAGCAAGAGCAGGCACAACGTCAGCGCGACGATGACAGCGTAATAAAGCTTACCGAATTTGTAACTGTTAGCGAACTTGCTACCATGATGGATGTTACAGTAAATCAGGTTATTGCCACATGTATGGCTATTGGTATGATGGTATCCATCAATCAACGTTTGGATGCCGAAACAATTAAAATTGTTGCGGATGAGTTTGGTTTCAGTACCGAATTTGTAAGTGCCGAAGTTGTTGATGCTATTGGCGATGAAGAAGTGGATACGGAAGAAGATTTGGAACCACGCGCACCAATTGTTACTGTTATGGGACACGTTGACCACGGTAAAACATCGCTGCTCGACTATATTCGTAAAACAAATGTAATTGCAGGCGAGGCAGGAGGTATTACGCAGCACATTGGTGCTTATAATGTAAAACTCGAAAACGGTCAGCGCATTACGTTCCTCGATACTCCTGGTCATGAGGCGTTTACCGCCATGCGTGCTCGTGGAGCTAAAGTTACCGATATTGCTATTATTATTGTAGCTGCCGACGACAATGTGATGCCTCAAACGATTGAAGCTATTAACCACGCTGCAGCTGCCAATGTTCCAATGATTTTTGCCATAAATAAAGTAGATAAACCGGGTGCAAATCCTGAAAAAATTAAGGAAACGCTTGCCGGTATGAACTATTTAGTGGAAGACTGGGGTGGTAAATACCAATCGCAGGATATTTCGGCTAAACATGGAAAAGGTATTGAGGAATTGCTCGAAAAAGTATTGCTCGAAGCTGAATTGTTGGAATTGAAAGCGAATCCAAACCGCCGTGCAATGGGTTCGGTAATCGAATCGGAATTGGACAAAGGTCGTGGTTATATATCAACAGTACTTATTGAGAATGGTACTTTAAATCAAGGCGATGTGGTACTTGCCGGAACGCATTTTGGTAAAATCAAAGCCATGTTCAACGAACGTAATCAACGTATAAAAACGGCTCGTCCGGCTGAACCTGTTTTAATCCTTGGGTTAAATGGTGCACCTCAAGCAGGTGACAATTTTAACGTAATGGCTACCGAACAGGAAGCGCGCGAAATTGCCAACAAACGCGAACAATTACAACGCGAACAAAGCTACCGTACAAAGAAACATTTTACACTCGACGAGTTAGGCCGACGCATTGCATTGGGCGATTTCAAAGAGTTGAACATAATTGTAAAAGGAGACGTGGATGGCTCAGTGGAAGCACTTTCGGATTCGTTGCTTAAACTTTCGACTGAAAATATTCAGGTTAATGTTATCCACAAAGCAGTGGGTGCCATTTCCGATTCGGATATTTTGTTGGCAGCAGCTTCGAACGCCATTATTTGTGGTTTCCAGGTTCGCCCAACTACTTCGGCACGAAAAATTGCAGAGAAGGAAGAGATTGACATTCGTCTTTACTCCATTATTTACGACGCAATCGAAGAAATCAAAGCAGCTATGGAAGGTATGCTCTCGCCCGAAATTAAGGAAGAGATTACTGCTACCATTGAAATTTTGGAAGTATTCAAAATTACAAAAGTGGGTACTATTGCGGGCTGTTTAGTACGCGAAGGTAAAGTAAAACGTAACAATAAAGTTCGTATTATCCGCGATGGCATTGTAGTTTTCACAGGCGAACTCGACTCACTGAAACGTTTCAAAGAAGATGTGAAAGAAGTGGGTACCAACTACGAATGTGGTTTGAACATTAAGGGCTACAACGACATACAAGTAGGGGATATGGTGGAAAGTTTTGAAGAAACAGAAGTAAAGAAAACACTGTAAAATTAGTTTATAGTTTACAGTAAATAGTTTATGCTAAAACGCCCCTGAAACAATTTGTTTCAGGGGCGTTTTTAGTTTTGATTTGTTTAAAAGTATAAGTTATTATGTTTATATTTGCAGTGCAGAAAACAAACAGATGCGTGATACAGGTATTGAATTTAAAACGAGATAGTCAATGAGCAAAGAAATTGAATAATCACTCTTCAGCGACCTGGCTCAGATTATTGAGCAGGGCAAGCAACAAGCTGTTGCGCAGGTAAATACTGCCCTAACACTCACATACTGGCATGTAGGTAAAAAAATAAACGAACATATTCTGAAAAACGAACGAGCAGAATATGGAAAGCAAATTGTGCCGACACTATCTGCACAATTGGTGGAAGAGTTTGGAAAAAGTTTTGAGATGCGAAATCTGAGGCGAATGATGCAATTTGCTGAACAATTTCCAGATTTCCCAATTGTGTCGCCACTGGCGACACAATTGACTTGGAGTCATTTTATTGAACTATTTACTTTAAAATCAGATGCTTCAAGAAAATACTATGTTCAAAAAGCAATAGAAGCAAGATGGAGTAAGCGAGAACTAAGATACCAAATAGAACGTAAAGCATACGAACGTAACGAAATAGCAGCATTACAAGTTACAGATGAGTTTGTTGAAATGCAAAACACATTCAAAGACCCATATTTCTTGGACTTTTTAGGCTTAAAAGATGGTTATTTGGAAAAAGATGTAGAAAGTGCTATTATCAAAGAATTGGAACTTTTTATAATGGAACTAGGCGTTGGATTTACATTTGTGGAACGCCAAAAACGGATGATAATTGATGGAGAAGATTTCTATTTAGACCTATTGTTTTTTCACCGGAAACTTAAACGATTGGTTGCCATAGAATTAAAGTTGGGTAAGTTTAAACCTGCTTACAAAGGCCAAATGGAATTGTATCTGAAATGGCTCGACAAATACGAGAAACAGGAAGGTGAAAACAGCCCAATAGGTTTGATCTTGTGTGCAGGTAAAAGCAATGAACAAATAGAACTGCTTGATATGCACAAAGACGGGATTATGGTAGCCGATTATTGGACAGAATTACCACCTAAAAAAGAGTTGGAAGACAAATTACATACATTATTGATTGAAGCCAAAGCGAGAATTGAAAACCGTAAAATGTTAGAAGATTGAAGTTAAGCTTTGAATCTAATCTGCAATTTCAATAATAAGCTACAAAATATATTACAGAGGTTTAACGAGTTTGCCTGATTTTAAATGTAAGAGTTATTTATCTGGTTTCGCTAATTGACAAATTAAGAACAGAATTAGACTTGGATTGAGTCTTTATGAATAGATAAAAACGCCTCTGAAGCAATTTAGTTTCAGGGGCGTTTTAGCTTTATTTTTCAATTAATCATTATACCGAATAATAGTTTGAGCTCTGTCGGGCCCTACCGAAACAATTTTTATTGGTACTTGTAATTCCTCTTCGAGAAAATTGAGGTAAGTGTTGAATTCTTCTGGGAATTCATCTTCCGATTGCATCTTGGTCATGTCGGTATTCCAACCAGTCATTTCGACATACACAGGCTCGGCGCCATCACTCAAATCGAATGGGAATTGCTCGGTTTCTACGCCATTTATTTTATAGGCTACACACGCTTTAATGGTATCAAAGCCGTCCATTACGTCGCTTTTCATCATTATCAACTGCGTAACTCCGTTTATCATTACGGCGTATTTGAGTGCTACAAGGTCAATCCAACCACAACGGCGTGGACGACCGGTAACAGAACCAAACTCAAAGCCTATGCGACGCATGCTCTCGCCTGTTTCGTCGAACAGCTCAGTTGGGAAAGGGCCACTGCCTACACGCGTACAGTAAGCTTTAAAAATACCGTATACTTCGCCAATGCTGCGAGGAGCAACACCCAAACCTGTACAAGCACCTGCGCAAATTGTATTGGATGAAGTTACAAACGGATACGAACCAAAATCAATATCGAGCATGGTGCCTTGCGCTCCTTCGGCTAATACTTTTTTGCCACTTCTCAATGCGCCGTTTACAAAATGTTCGCTGTCAATTAATTCGAAACGTTTCATGCATTCTACACCTTCGAACCAAGCTTTTTCTAATTCTTCCAATTCGTAAGAAAAATTATGCTGTTTCAAAATTTCTTTGTGGCGGTCGGTGGCAATTTTATATTTCTCGTCAAAATTACTTAGTATATCTCCAACGCGAAGTCCGTTACGACTTACTTTATCGGTATAAGTTGGTCCAATGCCTTTTCCGGTTGTACCAATCTTTTCAACACCTTTGGCGGCTTCGTAACAAGCATCCAGCAAGCGGTGCGTTGGTAAAATAAGATGTGCTTTTTTCGATATTTTGAGGCGTTCTGTAAGTGGGTGTCCCGATGTTTCGAGTGCATCTACTTCCGCTTTAAAAAGTGCAGGGTCGAGTACCACACCATTACCAATCACATTTATTTTATTTCCCTGAAAAATGCCGGATGGGATAGAGCGAAGCACAAATTTTTTACCTTCAAATTCCAAAGTATGTCCGGCGTTTGGTCCACCCTGAAAACGGGTAACCAAGTCGTAACCGGGAGTTAATACATCTACTACCTTTCCTTTGCCTTCGTCGCCCCACTGGAGGCCCAATAATACGTCTGCTTTCATTTATTATATTGTTGTTTTACCTAATTTTATTTTTTTTTAGACGGGGCACGCCTTGCTTCTTTAGACGGGGCACGCCTTGCTTCTTTAGACGGGGCACGCCTTGCATCTTTAGACGGGGCACGCCCCGTCTCTACAAGATATTTAAAATTTATACCGATATCGCCCCGTCTCTACGGTGTTTTTTAATTGGTTTGCATTTATTGCAAATTCCATATAAATAGAGGGAATAATGTGTTGTTTCGAAAGTAGCAAAAGCTTTGTTTTTAAGCATTGTTCTAATTTTTTTATCGGTAAATTCCTTTACAGCACCACATTTCGAACAAATTAAATGATGATGTGTTTGTTTACCAAATGTTTTTTCGAATTTAGCTGTTTGACCTGCAAACGGATGTTTTACAATTAAACTACAGTCGAGCAAAAGTTCGATTGTATTGTAAACCGTTGCAAGGCTAACACGGTACTCGTGCTGCATGTCGTTGCAAAGTGCTTCGGCATCAAAATGCAATTCGCTTTGATATATTTTTTCAAGAATTGCGTATCTCTCAGGAGTTTTACGCATTTTCTTTTTTTCAAGATATGAAGTGAAAATATCCCTTACAGCCTCATACGAAAAATCATCTTTAACCATTCAAATGCTTTTTTTGCCAACTGAATGCAAAAATACAAATTTTTGGGCTATTTTCTTTATAAATCAACTAAAAAATCCAACTCTTGTTTCACTTCGTCAGCTATAGCACATTGCGAGGGCTTTTTACTTAGTCGAAAGTTTTCAACAATCTGGGCTATTTTGGTTGCGTTGCCTTTACTCGTTCTACAAAGTCGACCTAAACAAATTCCAATTGATTTATAACGTTGAAAATTGTCGGTTTCGGAATACGCTACCGATTTCTCAATTATTTGCTCTATTTGCCATTCTGACAATTGATTGTATATTCTTGATACCAACATAAAACCAGCAATCCGACAGTTTTCATTTTCACGATTAAGCAAATCAACGCACAATGCTGGCGCATAATCGGTTTTGCTCAATAGATACAAACAAAGCACGTCGATAATTTCTTTTTGCGGAGCAGAAATAATTCTTTCTACAGCTTGATTGGTTGTAAAACCTTCCACAGGTTGCAAAAATACCGATAGGATAAGTGTCTCGCGCCAACCAATAAGCCAAAGCCGTTGCGCCAAATCGGGCGATGGAGCGAATGTTTTAGCCATTTCGCGCAAAGCAGTTAGCTCAACACCAAAGTTTCGTTTGTAAATAACTCCCTTATTTGACATCGAATCGGCCGTTACGCCATTCATCGATAACTGTATTTTTTGTTTAATCTTCGAAATCTGAGCATCCAACTGCTCATTTGCTATATAAAAATCCATTTAGATATAATTTTAATGCCTGATAATTAGATAGATATAAAAAGTATTTATTTTTTGCCGAAAACTATTGCACAGAACCCTAAGCTGTATTATCTTTGCACCTCGAAACATGGTGGTTGTAGCTCAGTTGGTTAGAGCGTCTGATTGTGGTTCAGAAGGTCGCGGGTTCGAGCCCCGTCTTCCACCCATTTCTCAAAAAAAGAAGTACTTTTCAGTGCTTCTTTTTTTTATAAATTAATTATTCGTTGATATAATTTTTGTGCTTGCACAGTCGCTTTCTGCTCAATCACTGTTTTATCCATGTCTATTCCTGGAATATTGACCATTGCAAAACTAACTATCGGCTCTTCCCATTTTGTTCCAATTAAGTTTGAAGTTTGTTTCAATGGATAAAGTAGTTCCTCAATTTCAAAATTATTTCGTCCGCCGTGCATGTATGCTTCCTGAGGGCCGCCAGTGCTGAACGATAGCAATAGATGTTTATCTTTTAATTTATCGCCTGTTCGACCATACGCAAAGCCATACTGAAACACCTCATCTATCCATGTTTTTAAAATACCGGGCACACTGTACCAATGAAATGGAAATTGCAATACGATGGTTTCAGCCCAAAGCAAAGCTTCTTGTTCGGCTTGTACATCAATTTTTGAATTTGAATATAACGAAGCCAAATTTCTGATAACTAATTTCTTATTTTCGAATTCCTTTGTTGAACTAAGAAAATCAGCAATGGTTTTGGAAGTTGTAGAAGTTTCCAAATTGGGATGACCTATAATTAGTAAAGTGTTCTTCATGATGTTTGAATTAGTATGCAAATATAAACAAAGTTCGAATAATTGTAGTATCAAATAATATTGTATTTTTTGAATTTAGTCTAAAGTTGTATTCTATGGCTTTTTTTGTATCTTTGTTCGGCCTTCACATCACGTGTTCAATAAATTTTTTGGCAATCGTTTTCGTGCATGAATAAAGACTTTAATCTCAAATTAATCCTAAAAATTCAGGGAAGTATGCTTTTAATCGAAAGCATATTTTTGTTGTTAGCATTTCTTGTATCGCTATATTATGGCGAGCCAGTGAGTGCCAATTTTTTATTACCCATAGCTATTTGTGTTGTTTTGGGGGCGTCAGGTGTGTTGTTGGGTTACAATAGTATTGCACATATTGGAAAACGCGAGGGAGCACTCATTGTAACTACAACCTGGTTGCTTTTTTCGTTGGTGGGGATGTTGCCTTTTTTGCTGAGTGGAAGTATTGTAGGTGTTCCAAATGCATTTTTCGAAACAATGTCGGGCTTTACAACTACGGGTGCATCTATCTTGAATAATATCGAAGAGCTGCCAAAATCGATACTATTTTGGCGAAGCCTAACGCATTGGATTGGCGGTTTGGGTATTATAGCTATTTCGATGGCATTATTGCCCATGTTTGGATTTGCGGGAATGCAAATATTTTCGGCCGAAGCTACAGGACCAACAAAAGATAAAATTCACCCCAAAATTAGCGAAACTGCCAAGCGACTTTTATTGATTTATATTGTGTTGACGCTTGCAGAAACCGTGTTGTTGCGGGTAGCCGGTATGGGTTGGTTCGACGCGTTATGCCATTCGTTTGGTACTATTGCTACCGGCGGTTTTTCGACAAAACAAGCAAGTATTGGACATTACAATTCGCCACTGATTGAATATATTGTCATTTTCTTTATGATTTTTTCGGGTGTAAATTTTGCTTTGTATTATTTTTTGATAAAATTAAAAATTTTGAAACTAATTAAAAATGAAGAACTTAAAATGTTTTTATTCTTAATAGTTGGTTTTGCTTTTTTACTTTTTCTTGTTCAAATTGATACCAGCGTTGAACATACATTTTATACCTTGGAAAAATATTTCCGAAACAGCCTGTTCGTAACTACTTCAACAATTTCAACCACCGGTTTTGTAATTCTCGACTATAATAACTGGCCTGTTTTTTCGTGGTATTTAATACTGATACTAATGCTGATTGGTTCGTCGGCAGGCTCAACTGCAGGTGGAATGAAAGTAGTACGAGTTTTGTTGGTATTCAAATATATGTATTACGAGTTTAAACGTTTTGTTCATCCCAATGCAATTTTGCCTGTTCGCTACAACGAGCATGCTTTGTTCGATAATGTTATTGCTCGTATTTTAGCGTTTATAATGCTTTATTTTACATTGATTTTTATAGGCTCTGCCGTTTTGAGTTTGTCGGGCTTAGGATTTGTTGAATCTTTTAGTGGAACTATCACTTGTTTAAGCGATGTAGGTCCCGGATTGGGTTCAATTGGGCCTGCTTATAGTTTTTATCATTTAAACGATTTTTCCAAATTGTTTTTATCGCTGATAATGTTAATCGGCCGTCTCGAAATTTTTACGGTTCTGTTGGTATTTACTCCTGTGTTTTGGAAAAAATAATTTTTTGTTTACATAATAATTATTTTCTATCTTTGAAGTCCGTTTTTTAAAATAAAATACTTGTGTTATGTCTCCAACAATTAAAACCATTTTATATGGTATAGGCGTGTTTTCGCTTTTTACTACTATTGCATTAATTCTAAAATTAGCTACAAATCATAAACCCGTTGATGCTGATTATTTTGGCTTGTTTACAAACAGCGATTTGATGTTGGGTGTTGTAGTGGCTGTTGCGGTTACTATAGCTCATAAGCGAAAAATGAGGTTGAAATAAGGTTCGTAATTTTTACAACTAATTGTGAAAGAGATAATTGATTATATTATTCAGTTTTTAATAGGTGTCGAAATTCCCGAAGGTACAACTATCCGAATTGGATATACTGCCGATTACAGTGAATTCGATAACTTCGATGTGGTCATTAAGTCCTCCGGATTTTTCGGTACTACGATGTATGGCACTGAGGCTTCGTTGCCTACATTGCCACTTCAAATATGGGACGAAGTTCCTATCCTTTTTGGTGAACCTTTTGCCGAAACCATAGGTAATACCTTGGTTTTGAATGCAGATATAGTTGCTGGAACCTATTTCCTGATTTCGCGTTACGAAGAAATGGTGCGCCCAGCGGTGCGAGATGTACACGGACGTTTCCCTGGAAAAGAATCGTTGCCCTACAGAGCCGGCTTTATCGACCGCCCGATTATTGAAGA
>CAZEEN010000020.1:0-29035 GCA_964511115.1 uncultured Paludibacter sp.
GAAACGACCAATAAGATGCTGAACGAGACTAAAAAGTCTCAAAAAAGTTCGCTGACCAAGCTTACTATTATCAACAAAAATATTAACGAACGAAAATCGTTGATTAAAAACATCACGACAGAAATTGGTGCGTTAGATAATGAGGTAAATAGGTTAGGTCAGGAGAAGCGGATGTTAGAAAACCGCCTGACGATTCTCAAAAAAGACTATGCGCGACTTGTGCAACAAGCGCACGAAAACCGCAGTGTATATGCTAAAATTATGTTTGTGCTTTCGGCTGAGTCATTCGACCAATCGTATCGTCGGTTGCGTTATTTGAGCGAATTTCAAGAATATCGAAAAACGCAGGTTCGAAAAATTGAGGGTGTAAAAGTTCAAATTGTAGCTAAAAGCGATAGTTTGCAACAAAACAAAAAAACCAAGGTGGTGGTAGTGAAGCAAAAACAAGAAGAGGCTGTTAAACTTACCAAAGATGAACAAAAAGTAAAAGTTCAGTTGAACGATTTGAAAAAGAAAGAAAGCAAACTTCGGGCCGACCTAAAAGTACAACAAAAAAAGGCCGCAGCCGTAAATAATAAAATTCAACAATTGATTGCTGCCGAAATTAAAAAAGCAGAAGCAAAACGTGCTGCCGAGAAACAAAAACAAATACTGACACAAAAAGCTATTGAAGCCCAAAAAGCAGCTGATGCCAAACGTGCCGAAGAACAACGAAAACAATTAGCAGCTCAAAAAGCGGAAGAAGCCCGACGCATTGCTGAAGAAAAAAGCAAAACTACAAAGACAAAAGAGGCAAAAGCGGAGGTGAAAGCAGCCGTTAAAGCGGAGGAAATAGCCAAAGCCGAAGCCAAAGAAGCGGCCACAGAAGCAAATAAGGCCGAAGAAATTGCTGCAAAAGAAGCCAAAACACCGGCAAAGGGAGCAGCTGTTTCCGCATTAACCAAAGAAGAAACGCTTATCTCGGGTAATTTTGCAGCCAATAGAGGTCGTTTACCTTGGCCAACTTCCAATGGGTATATTAGCGGACATTTTGGGGTGCAAGCACATCCGGTACTTAAGCATGTAACAACCAACAACAAAGGAGTTTACATACAAACTCCGGCTGGTAGTAACGTGCGGGCAGTTTTTGATGGTAAAGTGTCGCAAATATTCTATATTCAGGGGAATAATGGCGTTATTATTCAGCATGGGAATTACCGCACAGTGTATGCCAACCTTTCGGCCATTTATGTGCGCGAAGGACAAACGGTAGATGCCAAACAAAGTATTGGTAAAATTTATACCGATTCGGACAACGATAACAAAACAGAACTTTATTTTCAGATTTATAATGGGCGCGAAGTAATGAACCCCGAAAGTTGGATAGCAAGATAATACGAGATATGGAAGAACAAATTATCACACAATCAGTTGATTACGGCGATAGCAATATCATTACGCTCGAAGGATTAGAGCATGTGCGTCGCCGCCCCGGGATGTATATCGGAAAATTAGGCGATGGCACGCATTCCGACGATGGTATTTATGTGTTGCTCAAAGAGGTACTCGATAACTGTATCGATGAGTATCGTATGGGCGAAGGCAAATCGATAGAGGTGCGCGTAAAAGACGGACATGTGGAAGTGCGCGACCATGGGCGTGGTATTCCGTTAGGTAAAATGATTGATGCTGTGTCGATTATGAATACGGGCGGTAAATACGACTCGAAAGCGTTTAAAAAATCGGTTGGTCTGAATGGTGTTGGTACAAAAGCTGTAAATGCGCTTTCGGCCACATTTATTGTACAAAGTTACCGCGAAGGAAAATCGCGTAGAGCCGAATTTGTGGAAGGAAAACTCGTTGATGACAGCGGTATTATTGATGATACTTCATCCGAACGCGGCACTTATGTTTATTTTGTACCTGATAATAAGCTTTTTAGCGACTATGTGTACAAAGAAGAGTTTATAGAAACCATGCTCCGCAATTTTGCGTATCTCAATACCGGACTTTCAATAAATTTTAACGGCAAGAAAATTCTTTCGAAAAACGGTTTGCTCGATTTGCTCAACGAGAACATGACTTCGGAGCCATTGTACCCAATTATTCATCTCAAAGGCGAAGATATAGAAATTGCATTTACGCACAGCGACCAATATGGCGAGGAGTATTATTCGTTCGTTAATGGTCAGCACACCACGCAGGGCGGAACGCACCAAAGCGCTTTTCGCGAAGCAGTGGCACGTACTATCAAGGAGTTTTACAATAAAAATCATGAACTTACCGATATTCGAAACGGAATAATTGCGGCAATAGCCATTAGCGTTGAAGAGCCTGTTTTCGAAAGTCAGACCAAAACAAAACTTGGTTCGCGCGATATGGCACCCACTGGAGGCTTGTCGGTTAATAAATTTATTTCCGATTTTTTGAAAAAAGAATTGGATAACTTCCTGCATCGTAATAGCGAAACCTCGGCTACCATGTTGCAGAAAATCCAGGATTCGGAAAAGGAACGCAAAGCCATTGCCGGTGTAACCAAACTGGCTCGCGAACGTGCTAAGAAGGTAAATTTACACAACAAAAAACTTCGTGATTGCCGTGCACATTACAACGATACACTTACGAAGGATGAAGCGAAAAATACAGCAATCGAAAACTCCTGTATTTTTATTACCGAGGGTGATTCGGCGAGTGGTTCCATTACAAAAAGTCGCGATGTAAATACACAAGCGGTATTTAGTTTACGTGGTAAACCGCTAAATAGTTACGGGTTAACTAAGAAAATAGTTTACGAAAATGAGGAGTTTAACTTACTTCAAGCTGCTCTAAATATTGAGGATGGAATTGACAGTCTGCGTTACAATAAAGTAATTGTAGCTACCGATGCCGACGTGGACGGAATGCATATTCGCTTGTTGTTGATTACTTTTTTTCTACAGTTTTTTCCCGATTTAATTAAAAAAGGTCACGTACACATACTTCAAACGCCACTTTTCCGTGTACGTAATAAAAAGGAAACCGTTTATTGTTATTCGGACGAAGAACGCCTGGCAGCTATAGCCCGGTTAGGCGCAAACCCGGAGATTACCCGCTTTAAAGGGTTGGGTGAAATTTCGCCCGACGAGTTTAAACATTTTATTGGCAAAGACATGCGTCTCGACCAGGTTACGCTCAAAAAAGAAGATGCCGTACACGATTTATTGTCGTTTTATATGGGCAAAAATACCTCCGAAAGGCAGATGTTTATTATTGATAATTTGGTGGTGGAAGAGGATGTGTAAAATTTACCCCTAACCCCTAAAGGGGAATAAGATAAGATATATGTAGTGTTATCTAACTTTGAAATAGATGAATTTAACTGATTTAACAAAACAGATTCAGCAAACCTCGCAAATAATGCAGCAAAGTGCATTGGCTGCTGTAAACACTAGTTTAACCATTCGCAATTGGTTGATTGGTTTTTATATTGTCGAATTCGAGCAAAAAGGCGAAGACCGTGCCAACTATGGCGAGAAATTATTACAAAATTTGGCTGATAAGTTGAATGAAGATGGGTTTTCGTATAGAAATCTTAATTTGTACCGTCAGTTTTTTTTAGTATATCGAAATCTCTCTAATTATGTTCGTGCTTTTTTACAATTGCCTGAATATGAAAATATTGGAATTCTGCAGACAGTGTCTGCAGAATTGAATGATGAAGTTTCCGCAAATATGCAGACATCGTCTGCACAATTCGGCAATGATGATTCTACAATTGGGCAATCTCTGATTGCCCAATTAAAAAACAAAAATTTATCAATTGGGCAGACAGTGTCTGCCCAATTAGGAACTATACCTTCTGATAAATTAATACGAAGGTTATCTTTTTCTCATTTCACTCTTTTACTCCCCATCGAAGACTCTATCAAACGCCAGTTTTACGAACTGGAATGTATTAAAGGGACTTGGAGTGTTCGGGAATTAAATCGTCAGATAAAAACCTTATACTACGAACGCTCGGGATTAAGTAAATTACCTGAAAAATTGAGTGCTGAAGTGCAATTAAAGGCTGAAAAAGAAACGGTATTTAGTGCTATTAAATCGCCGTTTACATTCGAATTTTTAGGATTAAAATCGAAAGATGTGGTCTACGAATCGGATGTTGAACAAGCTATAATTGAACATTTGCAGGATTTTATTCTAGAACTTGGTCATGGGTTCTGTTTTGAAGCACGACAAAAGCGAATTCTGATTGGTAGCAAATATTATTTTTGCGATTTAGTTTTTTACCATCGTATTCTAAAATGTCATGTGCTTATAGACTTAAAAGTAGACGAGTTTTCGCACGAACACTTCGGACAATTAAAAACCTATGTAAATTATTACAAAAAGGAAATTATGCGTCCGGATGATAATCCTCCTGTTGGTATTTTATTGGTAACGGATAAAGATAATGCATTAGTGGAATTTGCAACTGCCGATAGTGATAAGGAAATTTTTGTTTCGAAATATCTGTTGGAACTTCCGAGTAAAGAAAAACTGATTAACTTTATCAAAGCCGAAATTTCAAAACTATAATGCTTAAACCTCCCATTCAAACCCAGGGCGTAAAATACGCTGGTTCCAAACTGAAAATAATTCCATACATTATGGAAATATTGGCGGAGTTGGGCGATGTGAAGACTGTTTTGGATGGATTTAGTGGGTCGACAAGGGTGGCGCAGGCTTTTGCGCAAAAAGGTTATGATACTACAGCAAACGATGTCTCGGCCTGGTCGGAGGTGTTTGCAAGTTGCTATTTGAAATCTGAAAAAGCGGATAATTTTTACAAAGGAATTCTTGACCATTTGAACGGGTTGAAAGGTTACGATGGTTGGTTTACCGAGCATTATGGCGGTGAAGAGGCAGTGCTTAAACGACCGTTTCAGGCAAAAAATACACGAAAACTTGATGCAATTCGCGACGAAATTGACCGGCTGAATTTGAGTTGGGATGATAAATGTGTATTGCTAACCAGTTTGATGCTGGCGCTTGATAAAGTGGATAGTACTCTGGGGCATTTTGTGGCTTATTTGTCGGATTGGTCGCCACGTTCGTACAAAGATTTGAAACTTGAATTACCGAAACGTTTTCCACACAGTGGAAATAATACGGTAATCAAAGCAGATATTTTTGATACCATTTTGAAAAACGAATACGATTTTGTGTATTTTGACCCGCCTTATGGGTCGAACAACGAGAAAATGCCACCAAGTAGAGTGCGCTACAACTCGTATTATCATATTTGGACAACTGTAATTCAGAACGATAAACCCGATATTTTTGGGAAAGCCAATCGCCGCGAAGATTCACGCGATGGAGTTCAGGGTTCTGTTTTTGAGGAATTTAGAAAAGATACGGATGGCCATTTTATTGCTATGAAAGCTTTGGATGATTTAATCCGAAAAACCAAATCGCATTATATATTGCTTTCGTACAGTTCGGGTGGAAAGGCTACAAAAGGAGAATTGAATGATATAATTTCCGATTCTGGTAAGTTGCTGAAAGCCATTGAAATAGATTACAAAAAAAACGTAATGGGCAATATGCGCTGGACTAACGAATGGATTAACAGCGACGGAAAATACCACGAATATTTGTTTTTGATGGAGAAATATTAAGACAGCAGTAGAACCAAAAGACAAAATTCAAGAAAATGATAATTGAAATCTAATCAATTGGAAGTAAAATTTTCACCGACATACCACTCCCAATTTTTGACTCAATATCTATAGTTCCTTTCATTATTTGTACACGGTTAATAATATTCATCAACCCCAGCCCTTTGCGCTCTTTTCTTGTTTTTTCCCAATCGAAACCAATGCCATTGTCACTGAAATAAAACGAAACATTGTTGTTTAATCTATCCAACTGAAATCGCAAAAAGATGTTTTCGGACTGCGAATAAGTAAGCGAATTTTTTATCAATTCGGTTGTAATGCGATAAAGCATGAGTTCGGGGAAGCTACCAAATCGCTCGAAGGTATTGGTTTCGAAGAGTATATGAATTTTGTTCGTATCGTTAATACGTTGCGTAAATTCTTTTACAGCCTTCACAAATCCCAATTCGGTTACAAACTGCGAGCTCAATCCACGTGCTAATTCACGAGCCGTTTGTATGGCCATTTCGATACTGTGATTTCCTTTTTCGGTTATCAATTGTCGTTTTTCAGGGTCGTTGGTATCGGCCAACCATTGAAAATAGAGTTTAATAGTGGAAAGTAGTGGGCCCATGCCATCGTGTAGTTCCCTCGAAAAACGGTTTCTTTCACGCTCTTCCACTTCCACGGTAATGTTTAGCAGTTTATTTTCGCTTTCTACAAGCGATTTATTCAATTGTGTAAGTTCTGCAGTACGCTGAGCAATTCTTTCTTCCAAATTTTCGTTCAATTCATATATTTCTTGCTCTGCTTTTTTTCGTATTGTAATATCGGTATGTGTGCCATACATTAAAAGTGGCTTGCCATCTGGTGTCCATGTTTGTACTTTGCCTTCCTGACGAATCCAAATCCAATGTCCTTTTTTGTGGCGCATACGGACTTCCACGGAGTGTATAGGTAATTCACCCGAAAAGTGTCGGCGAAGCATCTCGTCAGCATAGGCTATATCGTCGGGGTGTGTAACCGATTTCCACCCATTTTTACCCATTAAAATCTGTGCTACTTTTATTTCGGTAGTTGTATACCCTAAATTTTTTGCCCAAATTTTATTAAATTTTATTTTCCCTGTTTGGATATTCCACTCCAAAGTTCCTATGTTTGCTCCTTCGAGCACATCATTCAACTGCAAACGGGTTTTCAATAAATCATCTTCGGCGGCCTTCCATTGGCTAATGTCGTAAAGTATGCCTGTCCAGTGTATATCGTCGTTTTCCAATCGGCGCGGCAATGATTCCAAACGCACCCATTTTGTTTCCTTTTTTACAATTAACCGACCCTCCCAGCTGAATGGAATATATAATTTATTTGCTTCTTCGTTTTTTAACACAAACGAATGTTTGTCCTCGTTATGTACCAAAGCACCGATTATAAAAGGATTTTTTGCAAACTCTTCGTTTGTTACACCTAAAATTTCACAAAACCGATTGCTCGCAAACTCCATTGCATAAGGTGGATTATCTGTGTTCATCCAGTCTTTCCCAATCCATTTTTTTGGTGATAGTACTCGTATTCGATACAATCCGGCTGGTTGATTATTGAAAATATCACGGTAATACTCTTGTTCGGAGTGAAATTCGGCTTCGTTGTAGTCCAATTTTTTTATTCGATTAATTAAACTATTCTGAAAATCGATTAACTCATGAATAAGTTGACGAGCTTCGGAAATAGAAGAGTCCGGATTCAAAATTGATTGCGTTTCGGACATAAAACCTTCGGCTTTACTACTGAGTTTTGTATGTAAATCGGCAAAAGATTTATTCATAAATTAAAAATTGAAAAAACGATATTTCTTTTCATTACTTGGTAAGGCAAAGATAATAAATAAAAGGCAGAAATTCATTTTTTCGAATTTCTGCCTTTTTGATTTTTATAAGCTTTCGCCAAAATCTTCTTTGAATTTAGCCATTAATTTTTGTGGCCAGTCGGTAGTTGGCTCCAAGCCTCCCATAAAGAAACGAAGTACAGGTGGCTCGTAAACGAATTTCAATCCGCCAATAAGTGCACGGTTATCATATAGCCAATGTAAACGATCTTCTACATACTTAATTTGCGACAACGTGAATACACGACGAGGAACTGCTAAGCGCAATAATTCCATATCGGCATAAGTCTCATTGCCATATTCGTCGCGCTGATTCGAAATAGAACCACGTTCCATACCTCGAATACCTGAAATAAGGAATAAAGCTGCTGCCAGAGCTCCAGCAGGATATTCGGTTTGCGGAATATGCGCACAAACCTGCATAGCATCGATGTGAGCACCCAATACACCGGCTGGACGAATCATTGGAACACCTTTTTCCGACAACGAGTCAACCAAATATTTGATAAAAGTTGGACTTTGACTAATCATAGTTTCGTCCAGTGTTTCGTATAAGCCCACGGCCATTGCTTCAATTTCGCGAATGGAAATACCTCCATAAGTTGTAAATCCTTCGTAAAGCGGAACTAATGCTTCCAGTTCTTTGATAATCTCCGGACGGTCGGTACACATACCACCACCACGCGAAGAACTAATCTTACGTGCCGAAAAATAGCACAAATCAGCCATCGAAGTAAAGGCATGAATAACAGTTTTCATATCCGCGTTTTTAAACTCCTCTTCGCGTTGCAATACCAAATAAGCATTCTCACCCAATAAGCTGGCATCCAAAACAACTCTGATGCCATATTTATCAGCTAGGGCACGTACATCACGCATATTCTGAACCGAAAAAGGTTGTCCGCCAATCAAATTCGTTGATGCTTCCATGCGAATAAATGGAATATTCTTAGCACCGTGATTTTGAATAACTTCTTCCAATTTTTCGATATTCATATTTCCTTTAAAAGGATGACTTGAATTTATCACATAAGCCTCATCATAAAGCAATTCCACTATTTGTCCGCCTTTATCGGTAATATGTGCCATAGCTGTAGTAAAGTGGTAGTTCATAGGCACTAAACTACCTTTTCGCACATAGGCCAACGCAATAATATTTTCGGCAGCACGACCTTGATGAACAGGCAATAAATACTGTTTGCCAAGAACATCTTGTACCGCTTTTTCTAATCGGTAATAACTTTGTGAACCCGCATAAGCATCATCGGCCTGCATCATTGCCGCCAACTGATTGTCGCTCATGGCATTAGTGCCCGAATCGGTGAGCATGTCAAGAAAAACATCCTTCGTATTCAAGCGAAATGTATTGAAACCTCCTTCGTACAATGCTTCGAGGCGACGCTCGATAGGTACAAGGTGTAATTTTTGCACAATACGTACTTTGTGCAATTCGAGTGGCAAATTTTCGCCACTATAAAACTTAATTTGTTGCATAGTGATTACAAAAAATGGATTATTATTAGTTACAAGTGTTACAAATCAATCATCAAAAATTAAATATATATAAATTTGATATTGCATAAAAAAAAGTGCTTGTAAAAAACAAGCACTTTAATGTGTATAAAACCAATGTGATATTTACAAATCAAAGTATCTTCAGGGCGAAGATAAACAATTTATTTAAAAACGCACGCATTCTGTGTTGATTTGTTATTATTCTTTCGATTTTTTATAAAAACGAAGATTTATATGTTGAAATATATTGATATAAAATAAGATTATTACGAACACAATTAGGTAAAACATGTTGTTCGACATATTGTGATAGTCTTCTATTAAGTGTTGAGGAATTTTATTTTGCGAAATATAAAGCAAAATACCTACTATGCGTGTGGCATTCATAACTATTAATAGAAAAAGTCCTGCAATTACAAATACCACTCTATTTGCCAACGGACTACGAATAGCCATTATCAAACTGCCGAAAACAACCATTAATCCTACGCCCAGGCAATTTGTACCTAAATAGAGCCAGTAATTATGCAATAAAATATATTTGTCGTAAACATAAGCCTCGCCAAAGCCCAACACCCAAAGTATCGCGTTACTCAACCAAAGTATTAGATATGATAATGCGTTTACAAACAGATTCCAATCAGCAATCAAAAACCAATCGAAAAAACCAGCAATAGCAGGAACTAGAGCTATGATAATTAATAATTTATGAAACGAAAAATGAAAGGTCAGTTGTACTTTATCGTCAATTTTATTGAAATAGTTTGTTAATGTTGCATGTAGTCCAATTTTATATTTCAAAACCAAATAGACAGTAAGGTAACGTAACCCAACAATTACAGTAAACAAAAAATTACTCAAGCTTACAGGTGTAAATATATCGTTTATAAACCGCAGTAATGCCAGCACATAAAATGCTACGGAGGCAATAATAAAAGCAAGTATTGTTTTATCTATTTTTCGTGGAAAGAAGAAAAGAATAGCAAAGGCAATTGCATAGAATTTAATTGCTAAACCACTAATTGTGTTGATAGTTAGTTGCTTGTAAATTAGATTCCCGGTAATAGCATCAAACTGAAAATTGCCAAACAAAAAATTCAAAACAGCAGCAATACTGTTGGCATAAATTATCAGAATACTTCTAAAAAAAGCAGTTTCGTGCAATGTTATTTTTGTAAGCCAATAAAGTAAAACTAAGCCCACAATAAGTAGCAGAATTTTAGCTCCAATTGCAACATTTAATTTCAAAAATCTCGACATAGCTTGAACATTTTTAGTTATTAACTTCCAGAAACACAAAAGTCTGATTTGTGATTTTAATACACATATCAGACATTATTTTTTTGGATAATTACCTTTATTTAAAGGACTTTAGCCCCAATATTATTTCTCTTTTTTCTTGCTTTTTGCAAACAAAGATGCTCCAACACCTCCTGCAGCTAAAAGAGCCAAAAGGAGACCTCCATCTAAGGGCACAGATGCTCCGCCACCAGGATATCCTGGGTCTCCAGGTAGAAGTTGAGCAAACATTTCAGTAGTTGTAAGAAGTATTACTACAAGAATAATTAATACGCGAGTATTTTTCATATCTATTGACAATATTTTATCGAACATAGGATTTTATTGTTTTAATTGAATCGGGGGTGGATATCTCAAAAATATACAATCCCTTATTTGTTAGCCTTATAGGCTCATTGTTATTAACTATACCACCAAATACTACTTTTCCAGTTGTGTCGAAAATTCGAACTTGAGAAGCGCTTTTCAGTCCCGAAATAAGCACGTAGCCTTGTTGTGAGTTAACTTGTAAACTATAATCGTCCGATACACTTAATCCCGTAGAGATTTTTGGTGCCAGTTGTACTTTAAATCTATTAATCGTGCCCGGAGCATTCACACTATATTCGTAGTTGCCTACCGATAACAAATCAGTTCGTTTACCTGTAACATTATCAACCAAAATAACTGCAGCATAATTTTGAACTTTTTCGATATTCGAGATCGATATACTGTATTTTCCTGCAGCTGCATATTTTGTTTTAAGCTCTACCTCAGTTACTGTTTTTGGCAAGGTATTTATTGCTAAAGTAGCTTTGTTAGTTGCTGTGTAAATATACGACACTTTTGGATTCATACCAAACATTTTTACTGCATCGTTACCAATTTCGTAGTCTGCACTAGCTCCTTCTAGTAATCGAATACGTGTCATATCATCGTACTTCGTAATACCATTGCTTAAGATAAGACGAATATCATCCACTGGAACTTCTTCGCTTCTTGAGAGGGCAGCCACCTTACGTCCTTGTCCTTCTACAAGATTGTTAAAACCAATAGAAGTTGATGGAGCTTGTAAGAAAAAGGCTGAGAAAGGCTGAACATCTAATTCTTCTCCGGCTAATGCGGGTAAGTAATTGGTGCCATTATAGGCATAATATGATGTGCTAGGACTGGTATATGCCAAATCGTAAATGCTTGAAAAAGGCGAGGTAACTAAATTCCAATGAGCATGTTCAGATGTAGAATTATATCTGCCTGTACTAACATTTGCTCCAGTTCTACTAAAAAATGTACCTATATTATTACCTGTTGTTGAAAAATCAATATCATTTCCTGAGTTATTATAAACAATATATCCCTTTTTAGCAGTAAACACTTTAGGTGAAACATTTTTCCAATAGACCCCGTTACTGGTGTAATTTGGATTGCCTAAATTTAAACTGGCACGCGAAGCACCATCGTATTGTTGTACAACATAATCGCCACTACCATTCAAATCGCCCCATGATAATGTAGTTTCGGTATTTGCGATATGTACATCAGCTGCATTTACATTAAACGGAAAACCCATAAATGCCCATTCGCCTGAAGCAAATGTTTTACGAACTGTAACTTTGGCATTTGAACCTACAACAATATTAGCGGTGTTTAATATTTGACCTGCAACGCCATTTTCATCAACTTCTATAATTAGCTCATTTAAAACATAAATTTTTTGATCAGAAGTTAATTTAGCTCCCGATTTTATGAATAGTTTATTTGTTACTACTGAGTCAGGGTAATTATCTTTATCAAGGTTTATTATATTATTAATGGTTATACTATTTGCTATGTGATATATCCCATTGATATCCCAATTTGAAACATTACTCCATTCTCCATCAGTATCTGTAGCGTAGTCGGTACCGGTGGTTATGGCAGAAGCTTGAGAATAAGAGCTTGAAGCACCCGAATTTATCGCATAAACTCTATAATAGTAAATCGAATTTGGTGTTAATGTTGTGAAAGAATAATATTTATTTGTTGTCCCCTTTGGCGGTATCCCAACAAAATTATTACTAGAATTAATCTGTACTCTATATTGTGTCGATGCGTCGTTTAAGCCATTATCAATAGTCCAATTTGCCTGAAAACTGGTTGTGTTGATATCTGTTGCTTTAATAACTGTTGGAATGTGTGGGTTTACTGTTAATGTTCTGGAGACTGAGGCAGGCAAATAAACACCATTTCCTGCTTGAGATACCGTAATTGCTGAAGTACCTGGACCAACAATATTAATTGTTGAACCTGAAATTGTTGCAACATTTGTATTTGCGCTCACTATCGATAATGGCAGACCACTATTCGTAGATGCATTTGAAGAAAAACTGGCTTCACCGTACGTTTTAGTTGTGGGTTGAACAAATGTAATCGTTTGAGGTATCCTTGCTGTTACGGATATATCATCAATTGCAAGCAGATGGTTGATTCCCCAATCGGTTGTTTGAAAAACAATTAGGATTTCTGAACCATTGGGAATTGATGTGGAAATATTAGTTGAAATTGCAGTGCGGTTATTTGAAAAATTACCATCAAGTTTACCTGTTGCCGAATAGTTAGGAGAACTAAATTCAGATGTAGTTGTCTGTAATGTCGCAGGAGTTATTGTTGTTATAGGCGACGCAGATACTTCATAAAGTAGAGCAATAGTTTGCTTGTTAAAATCATCATCTCTCCATTGCTCCCCTACCCAATCAACTGAAAGTGATGTAATTTCAACCCCTGTGTTGTTTTTTAAACGCCATGCTACATACATCTTCTCGCCAACATTTTCGGCAGGAGCAAAACCTAAGGCTCTATCTGAATCGGAAACACTTCCAAATGATGTTAATCCTGCTGTCGAATACTCACCATCATTTAAAATAAATGTAGTAGGAATTGAACCATCTCCATTTAATGCATACCAATTTGGTAAAGGAGAAGTTCCATTAGTCCAGTCTCCCGCAGGATTAAAATTCGAAAAATTTTGGGTAATAGAAACTCCCGCAGAGCTAATCGAAGTTTGTGCAAAAATATTCGAAGCACCAACAGTAAAAAAGGTTAGTATTCCGAACGCAATAAACTTTAAATTTTTGTAAAAAGGTTTCATAATGACGAATTGTAATTGTACCAAAAGACTAATAAGCTGTAATTTTTAAACAAAATGATTTGCGAATAAGTTCATTGTTTTGATGTTAATTCGCATGAAATCATAAATTTTGTTGGATTTGTAGCAATAAATACTACAAAATGGAGATAAATATTCATTTGTAAATAATTAAAAATGAATAGCTTGCAAATATAACTATATATATATTGGGAAACAATACTTTTAGCATTAATTAATAATTTTAACTTAGCAGTTACTGTCAAATGATAAGTTTTAGTTGTCTGAAAATTAGATTCTAATACGTTTTTTATTTTCAATGAAATGCTTAAATTTCTAAAAAATGCTTGAGCTATAAACAAACCATACAAAATGAATGTTATTAGGCTATCAAAGTCAATTGAAGCTGCAAATTTGCTCTGAAAAACAATATTTTAACTAACTTTGCAAGCTCTTTTTCGAAAAATAACAGGATTCATTGTAGTATGAATTGTGGATTATTAATTAGCATTATTAAAATTTATGGCAGAAGATATATTACACGAAGTTACATCGGCAGATTATAAATATGGATTTACAACTGATATTGAAACAGATATAATACCGATTGGTCTTAATGAAGATGTAGTACGGATTATCTCGGCGAAGAAAAACGAGCCCGAATGGATGCTCGACTATCGCCTGAAAGCTTTTCGTTATTGGACGACATTGAAAATGCCCGAATGGGCGCATCTACAAATCCCCGAAATTGATTATCAAAGCATATCGTATTATGCTGCTCCTCGCACCAACGGACCTAAAAACTTGGATGAAGTAGACCCCGAATTGCTAAAAACTTTCAACAAACTGGGTATTCCGCTCGAAGAGCAAATGGCCTTGTCGGGCATTGCAGTGGATGCTGTAATGGACTCAGTATCAGTTAAAACTACTTTCAAAGAATCGTTAGCTGAGAAAGGAATTATCTTTTGCTCTTTTAGCGAAGCGGTGGAACATCATCCCGATTTGATTCAAAAATACATGGCCTCGGTAGTGCCAATAACAGATAATTTTTATGCGGCACTTAACTCGGCTGTTTTTAGCGACGGATCGTTTGTGTATATTCCCAAAGGTGTTCGTTGCCCCATGGAATTGTCGACATACTTTCGAATAAACGCAGTAAATACAGGTCAGTTTGAGCGTACGCTTATTGTTGCCGACGAGGATAGTTATGTGTCGTATCTCGAAGGATGCACCGCTCCAACCCGCGACGAAAACCAACTGCATGCAGCTATCGTAGAAATTATTGTACATAAAAACGCAGAAGTGAAATACTCTACGGTACAAAACTGGTATCCCGGCGATAAAAATGGCAAAGGTGGTGTTTACAATTTTGTTACCAAACGTGGTATTTGCAAAGGTGAAAATTCCAAACTGTCGTGGACGCAAGTGGAAACAGGTTCGGCAATAACGTGGAAATATCCAAGTTGTATTTTGCAGGGCGATAATTCGTCGGCCGAATTTTACTCGGTGGCGGTTACTAACCATCACCAGCAAGCCGACACAGGTACAAAAATGATACATTTGGGAAAAAACACCCGCAGTCATATTTTGTCGAAAGGAATATCGGCAGGCGTGAGTAACAACAGTTATCGTGGTTTGGTACGCGTAGGAGCTAATGCCGAAAATGCACGTAACTTTTCGCAATGCGATAGTTTGCTGCTTGGCGACAAATGTGGTGCGCACACATTTCCGTATATGGAAGTTAATAACGAAACGGCTATTGTGGAACACGAAGCAACAACTTCGAAAATCAGCGAAGACCAAATATTTTATTGCAACCAACGTGGTATTTCCACCGAAGATGCGGTAGGATTAATCGTAAATGGCTATGCTAAAGAAGTATTAAATAAATTGCCCATGGAATTTGCCGTGGAAGCACAAAAACTATTGGCAATAACGTTGGAAGGTAGTGTGGGGTAACCCCCAACCCCTAAAGGGGAGTAATAAAATACAATTATCAAATGAATGAGGTTAAATTATATATCAACACGAACTTAATTCCCTTTTAGGGGTTAGGGGTAGGCTTTATTTTATATTATGCTAAATATTAAGAACTTACATGCCAGTATTAATGGCAAGGAAATATTAAAAGGGTTGAATTTGACAGTTCGCCCGGGTGAGATACACGCCATCATGGGACCAAATGGTGCCGGAAAATCAACTTTATCGTCGGTGCTTACCGGCAACCCAGCTTTTGAAGTAACACATGGCGAAGTTACTTTTTTGGGTAAAGACTTATTGGAATTGGCTCCTGAAAAACGCGCCAACGAAGGCATTTTTCTCAGTTTTCAGTATCCGGTAGAAATTCCTGGCGTAAGCATGGTGAATTTTATGCGTACAGCTATCAACGAACAGCGCAAGTATCGTGGGCTAGCACCTGTTTCGGCAACTGATTTTCTGCGTATGATGCGTGAGAAAAAAGAATTGGTTGAGATGGATAATAAATTGACGAATCGTTCGGTAAACGAAGGTTTTTCGGGTGGTGAGAAAAAACGCAATGAGATATTCCAGATGGCGATGCTCGAGCCTAAATTAGCTATTTTGGATGAAACAGATTCGGGACTCGACATTGATGCACTTCGCATTGTAGCCAATGGCGTAAATAAACTGAAATCGCCCGAAAATGCAAGTATCGTTATTACACATTACCAACGATTACTCGATTATATTGTACCCGACTTTGTACATGTGTTGTACGACGGACGTATTGTAAAATCGGGTGATAGAACGCTGGCACTCGAACTTGAAGAAAAAGGCTACGATTGGATTAAACAGGAAGTGGAAGGGAAATAATGTGCCAATGTGCTAATATGCCAATGTGCCAATTGAAAGAAAATGAAAGAACAATATATCGAATTATATAACTCGCATCACCAAACCATTAAACAACACTCTTCGGAGGTGATGAACGCTGGTCGTGATGCTTCGTTTGCGAAGTTCAAAGCCTTGGGCTTCCCTACTACGCAACTCGAAAATTACAAATACACCGACATTTCGGAAGCACTTTCTGTGGATTACGGTTTGAATATCAACCGATTGAAAATGCCTGTAAATCCATATGAAGTATTTACTTGCGATGTACCTGGGATTCATTCGTACTTGTACTTTGTGGTGAATGATGGTTTTTATCCCGTAAATGACAAACGAAACGATGCATTGCCCGAAGGTGTAATAATTGGCAGTTTGAGCGAAGTTTCCAAATCGCACCCAGACTTAGTTGCAGCTTATTTTGGTAAGCTGAGTTCGACTAAAGATGATGGATTGGTAGCATTTAACGGCGCTTTTGCTCAGGATGGAATTTTTATGTACGTTCCCAAAAATGTTCAACTCGACCGCCCTGTGCAGTTGGTAAATATTATGCGCTCCGATGTGGATTTTATGGCCAATAGTCATAACCTCGTAATTCTAGAAGAAGGTGCGAAAGCGCAATTGTTGGTTTGCGACCACACGGTAGATGATGTTAAATTTTTATCGAACAGAGTTACCGAAGTTTTTGTGGCCAAAAATGCCAGTTACGAGCATTATAAACTCGAAAACACACACGTAAAAACCACCAACTTAGCCACATTAATAATCGACCAAAAAGAATCGTCGAATGTACTAGCAAATGTAATTACCTTACACAATGGGCTGACTCGCAATACAATAGAAATAGATGTAAATGGTGAACATTGCGAAACCACATTGGCGGGAATGGTAATTGGCGACAAAAAGCAACAGGTTGATAATTATACATCTATTATTCACAGTAAACCAAATTGCAATAGCAAGGAATTGTTTAAATACGTACTCGACGATGTGGCAAAAGGGGCATTTACCGGCAGACTTTACGTTGCCCGCGATGCTCAAAAGACGGCTGCGTTCCAGACCAACAAAAATATTCTGCTGAATCGCACTGCCAAAATGCGCACCAAACCGCAGTTAGAGATTTATGCCGACGATGTAAAATGTTCACACGGTGCCACCATCGGTCAGTTAGACGAATCGGCACTTTTCTACATGCGTCAGCGCGGAATTCCCGAAAAAGAAGCTAAACTATTATTGATGTTTGCCTTTACAGCCGATGTGATTGAGAATATCCGTATCGATGCCTTACAGGACAGAATTAAAATGCTGGTTGAGAAACGCTTACGTGGTGAACTTTCGAAATGCGAAGGTTGCGTAATTTGCCAGTAAAAGCAACTCTTTTTTTTGACTTTGACAGTTTTGAAACCGTCAAAGTCAAGAAAAAGATGATTAAACCATTTTCTGATACTTGGCTATCATAGAATTTACCTTCTCCAGCTTTTCTCCTGTATATTTTTCAAAATATGTTCCACCTATGTAGTAGCAAGCAAAACCACCGGAAATCGTTCCACATATAGCCGCATTAGTTAACGAAAGTTTTTCGCTATTCTGGAGCATTTGGTTGGCAACCGATGCAATGGTGGCACCTACAAAATTATCACCACAGCCGGTGGTATCGCCTCTTAACTCTGGATTTTTTTCAAAATCCTTCGAAATCCAAGTGCAAACAGGTAGTAAGATATCAACAGCTTCGAATTTTTCACCAGAAGCGTAAATGTAACTTGGTTCGCTACCATGTGTAATGATAAATGCTGGTGCACCATTTGATTTAAAAAACATGGTTATTCTTTCAAAATCTGTTTGCCCACTAATACGTTTAGCCTCTTCATAATCCATTATTAACAAATCGATTAATGGTAAACTTTTCAAGGTATCGCCCAACGGCCAGGGTTGTTCTGGATTTTTCCTTTCGTTGGGAAAATCGAAAACGGTATTTACAACCGTGAAAGCGCCTTTGTATTTTGCTGAATGTAACAAATCGGTGAGATTTGCGTGAAGTTGTGGCACAAGGGCTGTACCACCAAAAACAATGATATCCGATTTCCAAAAATTAGAGTCAAAAAAGCTCGAATTAAAAAGTGCTGCAGCACCAATACTATTGATAAATGTACGTTCTCCCTTTCCGCCATTAAAATTGGGGTCAGAAAGTACCGTTGTGTAAGGAGTTTCAGCATCGAAAAGCGAAATGTTATCTGTTTTTAGAGGTAACTTTTGAATCAAATCCAGCAATACTTTTGATTTTTCATCGTTACCAAAAGCTCCGAAATACCGAATATCAGCCGAGACATTATGAAGCAACTGTGCAGCACAAATACAACTTACCAACGAGGGACCACCAATATTAAAGCTATCGTATACCTTTAAACCTCTGATTTCCGAGAGTATTTTTGGCATTTCTACTCCTGAAAATTGTTCTAACTCATTGGCAAAAACTAAATTGCCAGGTGTTAAACCACCATCACCAATAGTTTTCGATTTGTATTTTAAAAAAGCAGGCGAACTAAAATTTACATTTTTATAGATAAAATCACCTAAACCGCAACCTGTGAATGAGATTTTCATAAATATATATTACATCTGCCCCTAACCCCTAAAGGGGGAACAGAAAAATGAAACTTTTATATTGAACTAAATAATCATATTATTTCAAGTAACCTTCGTATTCGCTTGATAATAAATATTGTGGCGCTTCGTCTTCTTCAATTTGAGGGAAGCGCCCAATGGGTTCGTAGAAAAAATTATCGTTGGTATCGTCGTTTACGGTGCTTACTTCGCCCACTAAAACGGGTGATTCGACACCATAAAAACGATGATATACGCCCGATTCCATGGTTACACTTTGTCCTGGCTTGAGTTGCACGAATGCACCAGGCTGCAAATTAGTAACAACACCATCTATTTTCACATCAAATGGTTTATCCGAAAAACTGCCATCGGGTCGCGATTTGTAAAACTCAATTTCCAATATGCCACCACCACGGTTTATAATATCTTCCATTTTAAGTTTATGATAATGCATGGGCGTTTCCTGCCCAACTCCGGCTATCATAATCTTCTCGCAATAGCTCTTTTTATCTTTTAGTATATTTCCATTACGAATTGTAAAGAGCAGTAAACCACGCTTTTCAAAATCGTTGCTTCCAAAGTCGGTTAAATCCCAACCTAGCACGTTGTCCACAATTTCGGAGTGTGATTCGTACTTGCCTTTCCAATCAGCAGGCCTATATGTTGCCCAAATAGGCAGATTGAATTTGTTTTCGGCAAAAAATGCCAATGCATTGCTCATCAATGCGTTAATTTCACTTCGTTTCATGTTATTAGATTTATCTGCCCTTAACCCCTGAAGGGGGAAAGAAGATTATTTATTATTTATTTTTATTTTGCTACTCTAGTGCCTACTTCGTGTCTTTTGTGTTATAATATAAACTTCAACCACAGAGTTTCACATAGAGTTATTTTCTTAAATTGTTGATTTCTAATTCTGCAATTTCGGTTAACGCCCATTCGATGCCATATTCTTCTATTTTGTTTGAAAAATCAATGTCATCTTTCAGGCGGCTTCTAGATTCGTCGGTAGCTTTAAAACTGCATCCGGCAATAAATGCTTCGAGAATTTTATTGTAAGGCATATTTAAGTCTAATGCTAAATGAATAGCACCTGCCAAGCGGTCTTCAGCACTGAGTTTTCGATTCAGGTCGCACCCAACACGGTAAATGGTATCACCCAAGGCACGATTTTGAAATCGCGAAATCAAGTCGTCGGTATGTTCGGTCAAAGCTTCCAATGTAAACTCGTCGGGATATTTTTTTAGCAAAATAGCTGCTGCCTGCAACATGGTTTCGCGCACCGTATTTTTAATTTCGGGAACGGCCAATGCTTCGTACAAAAACACAAAATCAGGATTGTGTTTATATCCTAAATAGGCTGTAGTGGCATGTCCAAGGTTATGTATGAATAATTTTCGATCCACCCACGCTTTCATGTTTTCTTTGGGTGCAAGACCTTCGATAGCCGGAATTGAGTTTATAAATGCCCTTTTATCTAAAATAAGATTGTTGTATGGTTCAGCAAAAACCTGCAAAATATCCGATTCCATGTCTTTTTTAAGCATAATAGGCACCATTTTTCCAATACTTGTTTCTACCAATCCAACCAATTTGTCGAAAGGATAATCGGAAGATAATTCTTTCTTCAATTCGACTTTGAAATAATCAGCGGCATTACGTAAATTTTCAGCAATAATTATATCTAATGGAGAATTATTCGTTATCCGATTTCGGAGCGTTAATCCTTTGGCTATTAATGGCAAAGCCGAAGGCAAACCCTGCTGTCCAATGGATACAGCGACAATGTCCGCTGTCGCAATTTCGTGGATAACAGCATCAATGTCGGTTGCTAATACGCCACGAACATTTTTGATGTTCAGCACTTCAACGTTGTCCGACTTGATGATTACATTGTAATTGTTACGCTCGTTCAAAGCAACAATTACTGGTTTATACACATCTATAAAAACTACTTCGTAACCACCACGACTAAATAACTGGCCAATAAACGAGCGACCAATTTTGCCGGCACCAAATAATACTAATTTATACCTATTACTGCCCCCTAACCCCCTAAAGGGGGAATTGAAGTTAGTTTCGATTTGATTTTTGTTATACAATATTTCGTTTTCTTTATCCATTAATCTCTTTGTGATATTTTAGAATATCTTTTAAGAATCACTACTAACTTAAAGCCCCTTTAGGGGTTTGGGGTAATATTTATTACCTTCGATTCGCCAACCTTTAAGCTGTATGTCTTCATATTCAACAACTTATTTTCTTTCCAACTTGTCGTTTTCAATATTTTGTTCTCTACCAAAATCTTAAAATTCGCATCAAATTTCGTTGGATTTGTAACTTTCAATTGCACATTTTTAGCTCCAATCTTCACAATTTCAGCTTTTAAATGGTCGAAACTGAAACAGGTTTTTAATTCTGCATCTACATAAATGGAGGGTAATTCAACCGCAGTGAGTAACATTGATGTTTCGGCCCAGGTTGAGCCTGCTTTTATTTCGCCAATGCCTTCGAACCAATCGGTGGTGCTCACCCGCTCGTTAATCCAACCCGCTGGCATGCCGGCAATGGTTCGAGTAGAGTGCGACATATATTGTGGAATAGCCTGTGTTATTTCCTGCAAAAGTTTCAAATAAACCGGATTGTTGGTGGCACGATAAAGCCTCAAAAGAGCCAGACCCGAATGCGTACAAATGCCTGGTGAGCCATGTTTGTTTTGAGTATTGGCAAATACAGCTCCGGTGGTTTTCATTTTCAGTTTTCCAAACAAAACATTATCTGAGTATTCGTAATCGTAACTCATAACCCAGGTTGAGAATTGCGCAGCCATTTCGCGTGCATATTGCAGCCATTTTTTATCGCCGGTTTTTTCGTACAATAAAGCAAATGATTCGAGCATGGCATAAGCCGATTCACTGTCCGGATTTTGCATAGCATCGCCCGGACCGCCACAGGTAATGCCTTTCGATACATAATCGTCGTACATTTTTTGTGCCGATAGTTCCGCTATTTTCAGATGTTGTGGATTTTTAAAATAATCGGCAGCCAACACCAAAGCAGCCGGCATAATAGCACCGCTTGTAGAGCCACCCACCACCACATCGCCCGTGTAGCTATCCACAAAATTACCAAACTGCCCCCATTTATCCCACAAGCGCACAAAAGCGTTGGCAACGCCCAGTGTTCCTTGTTCCCATTCGACGTTGATACGTATGTTTCGGGACTTCATTAACTCCAATTGTTTGATGATATAATAGAGCGCATCGCCACTCTTTCGAACCAAATGCAAGTTCTTGAACTGTGGTTTTCGAATGTCGCCGCCATACCATTTGTTGCCTTTTTCGCCACTATCCCAAAAGAATCCTGATGGGGAAATACCGTTAGGGAAAAGCCAGTTGAAGTTGGCAACTACATGCTGAATGGTTTTTTCGTCATTCGAAAATAGTAACGGATAAGTCGTAATCATGCCACCAGTCCATCCAATTTGCCAATCCTGCAAAAAGTTTTCGCGCATGCCAATGGCATAATAACCCCACTCAGGTACAAAATTTTGGGTGTTAAATTTTTGTTCGATGGTTTTGTAGCACTCCGAAAAAGGATAAAGAAATGGAACAGTTGGTGTTGGTGCTAAATCATGCCGTGCCACAAGAAATTGGTCAAAAACAGATTGAATATCAGGCGACGAAAACAAACGAATACGCAGTGATAATTTCACTTCGTCGTCCACCTTAAAATTAACAGGCACATCGGGTGAAGCTACCGAATTATTAGTAATTTCGTACTTGTAACGTTCGCGTACCAAAGGTGAAATGATAGAAACGCATGCAATTTGATTTTTGGCATTTCTCGTTTCTTCCACATTGATACCATAATCGCCCCAAGCGTTGTTCTGAGTTGTAATAAGTAAAACTCCCTGTTTGTTTTTTGGCGAGTGAAAACCCACGCAAGGCAATGTCATACCGCCACTTCGTTCCTGAATAAAGGATGGCCCTTCGTGAATATTCAGTCGGGGAACATCCGAAATAATCATTGGTTTATCAGGTCCAATATCGCGATAGTCGTTTAGTTTAGGCGAATAGGAAATTTTGCGCGATTCGTAACGATTTCCATTGTATGCTGCAGCCGGCATCAACACAAAATTCTCTTTAGCCCAATCCGAAACCTTTATTTCTACGGCCACAGCACTTTCTTTCTCCGAACCTTTTAATAATTTAAAAGTAAAATCAGCGTCGATTATTCCATTTTCAGCAGCTTTGAATTGCGACGAAACAGACCATTCGGCATGTTGCGTTTTAATCAATTGCTGATTCGATTTCTGCAAATTGGCATCAACCACATAACTATTTATCAACTTATTATATAAATTATAATCGTAATTATTTACTCTAAACCGAATTGAAAGTTGGTTTTGAGTCAATAAATCCTGAATCTCGGTGGCACGAAGCGAGAGTAAATTCAGTGAAAGTATGAGTATTAGAAGGTGTTTCATGATTCGCGTTAGCCCTGCCCCCTAACCCCCTAAAGGGGGAATAAGTAAGAGCGTTTTCAAATTTTATCAGGTTTTAAAATTTTACATTCTAGAGCAGATTATCATATACATTTATCGTTCTTTAAGCCCCTTTAGGGGTTTGGGGCCAATATACCGCAACATTGCTTCTACAAAATAATAATCGGCATAAGTAAGGGGCACATCCACTTCGCCTTTGTGCGGCATGGAACCTACACTGTGTTTCAGAATAAAATTTCCATTTTCACCCACTGATGCTAAATATCCGGGCGAAGACAGGCTTATCAATTGACGTTTGGCAACATTCATATAATGTTTCGATTTTTCGGCATTCACATATTCGCTTAGTTCTATGAGCGCCGAACACATAACTGAAGCTGTTGAAGCATCGCGTTTTTCGTTGGGAATATTAGGCGCATCAAAATCCCAGTAAGGAATCAAATCTTTAGGCATACGGGGATGATTTAGTAAAAAATCGGCAATGCGGTTTGCCATTTCGAGAAATATCGGGTTTCGTGTTTCGCGGTAAACCACTGTATATCCATAAAGTGCCCATGCCTGACCACGTGCCCACGAAGAACTGTGGCTATAGCCTTGCCACGTTCCTTTGTGTTCGGGTAAACCTGTGATGGTATCGTACGAAACTACATGATAGCAACTGGCATCGGGGCGGAAATGATGCTTCATATTTACTGTGGCATGTTCTACTGCAATTTTATAATACGAACTATCTCCCGTAAACCGTGTGGCATTAAACAGCAATTCCAAATTCATCATATTGTCGATAATCACCGGAAACTGCCATTTACCCCAATCCCACGAGCGAATTAGTCCGACTTTAGGATTAAAGCGAGTAGCCAACGATTTTGCAGCATTTACAATAATGGTTTTATATTCTGGTTTTGGATCAAGTCGGTATGCATTGCCATAGCTGCAATAAATCATAAAGCCAACATCGTGATTATCAGTAGTATACTGTTCTCCTTTAACGCGTTCCGAAAAATCTTCGGCCTGTTGTTTTAGAACGGGATTTTTACTGTACTCATACAAATACCACAAAGTACCAGGAAAGAAACCACTTGTCCACCACTTTGCATCGCTAGTTAGTAGTTTTCCATTTTTATCAATTGTACGCGGAAGCATTTCTTTGTTATCTTTTAATGAAAGAGCTAAACGTAGACTTTGCTCTTCAGAAAAAGCGAAAGCTTGTTTAATAATAGCCTTCATATTAATGGATTTTAGCTTTTCATCTTGCAAAAAGCTATTTAATTTTTCCATTTCAACACCAGCAAACATAACAGAAAAAGTTCCGTGCGTATCGTCGTCGTAAAACGGACGATTCATATAGTAATTTACATCTTCGGAGCACATTGTACCCATACAAATATTATGCACAGTACCATCGGCTTCAATTTGTGTGTTGAGTGCATTCCA
The DNA here is from genome assembly GCA_964511115.1 of uncultured Paludibacter sp. GTDB lineage: Bacteria > Bacteroidota > Bacteroidia > Bacteroidales > Paludibacteraceae > Paludibacter. The sequence continues at coordinate 24,789 of CAZEEN010000020.1, forward strand.
TCCTTTTTGTGCCACTGGAGCATATTTTTCTTTGTTCAGCCAGCCGTTCGTTACGCCACGTGCAATTGCTAATGTGAAAATAGCTGTTCCGGAAACCTCCTCTTTCGAATCAGTACGATTTAGCACATTGTGCCAAAACCCGCTTGGAGCTTGCAGTTTTGCCAAGGCTGCTACGTGCGTTTGAAAATGTTTCAAGATAGGTTTGTAATATGGACTTGACTTTGGGAGATACTTTAACACTTCGGTAGTTGCCCAGATTCCCCAACCATTAGCACGCGACCAGTAAGGCAATTTTACATTGGGACGCGCAGAATAATTGGCATGCATATACAAGTTGGCATCTTTGTCCCACACATGTTTTCGGAAAGCCAACACCTGTTTGGCTGCATCGTTCAGGAACCATTCCTTTTCATTTTTATTCGTTACATAATTAGCAGCTTGTACCAAAAACGGTATTCCCATAAACATATCGTCCACCCAGGTGGTGTATTTTTCGGGCGTAGTGCGGTTGTAAATGCCCGTCGTAGCATCGCGGATTTGCTCCTCTTTGGCATATTTCAGCATTCGCACAATAAAAGCTTCGTATTCGGCACGATTAGCAAAGTTTTCTTCTTTTTGCAAACGGTAAATAAGCGGAAGCGAAGGAGCTAAAGTGAAATCGAGCAATGGTGTATTAAGAATCTGGTTATTTATCGATTTGAATTTATTAAGTGTATTTACCTGATAATCAACAAAAGGAATGCTGTTGATATTGAAATCGCAAAAGTCGGTTGCCCACTGATTGAATTTTGGATTGCCGGTTTGTTCGGCCAATACCTGCATAGCCCAAGCCATGCCGCCATTGTGATAATTCCACTGATAGGTTGTACCCCAAGGTGTTGGATTAATCACATTACCCATCACTTCCACTTTGGGAATAGTCCATGTAACAGGCTTATTTTCAGCACCGCTGTACATTTTCCCGAATGAGATGTCGGTTCCGATACTTTTCAGAATTTCAGTTTCGTTACCGTTTTCGGTAAATGGTCCAATCACCAGCCAGTTGGTAAGTTGCGCAATCTTTGAATCGACATATTTCAAATGCGAAAGGCCCAATACCGGTTTCTGAACCACATCGCTGCTGATTTTCCAACCAGTGCCAGGTGTTTGCATATAGAATTTCCATTCACTACCTGTGGTGGTCGATTTTACAACAAAATTGTTTGTTCCTTTTTGGAGATGAAGTGTAATTTTCTGAGCTAAAATAACATCGCGCTCCTCTACATGCAGTTGTATTGGTTTTTCGCCGGATTTACTGTAAATCAGATTGTTATTCAACCAAATGGTACAAGCATCGTTGTGTTCAATTTCTAGCACGAAGGATTGAGCCGTTTCAGCATAAAGCTGTGTAAATGCGAATGCAGTTGCAGGTTTGCCGAGCGTAAAAGTACGACCAAAGTCGATGCATTCGAGCGCACCAAAATCAGAATTGGGTTTTGAAATTTCGAGTTGAAATTTAAAGGCTGTTTCACGAATTAGCTTGTCGCCAATAAGGCTTACAGCTTGCAGCGGGCTTCTGTTTTCAATATTAGTAGCATTGGCCACAAAATGGGGAAGAAATGCAATTAAAATAAAAATGCGGATACGGATTTCTTTTTTCATCGAATAGCGATTATCATTTTGGTGTTTTGGATTTGTTCCAATAATGACGAAAAAAATTCCTCAATTCCTTAATCTTTTTTCGTCTAAAAGGGGTATTAAAACAACAAAAGCTTCATATTCTGAAGCTTTTGTTGTTTATTTTTTCTCGATTATAATTAAATCGTTTTTTATACTATGTTTAAAATCAGCCACCTCTGATAAAACTTCGAGCATTTTGGGAAGCGATTCACCTTTATTAAATTTGAGCGTGTATCGTGTGTTTCCAATCGATTTATCTTTAATTTGTAGCTTTTTATCGTAAGCGTCGGATAAAACGGCGAGTATCGATTCTAGTGTTTCGTTGTCGAAACTGAAGTTGTGCGAGTGCCATGCCAACGCTCTATCCATATTTTTTACTTTTTTGACCTGAATATTTTTTTCGCCTTTTACTAATTTCGCTTCCTGACCGGGCGTTAAAATCACTGTTTCATTTTCTTGTAAATCAGCAAATTGAACGCTTCCTTCTTTGAGCAAAGTACGTGTGTAATTTTCACCTTCGAACGCCCGTACCGAAAATACAGTACCCAGCACCGTTACTGTACCTTGTTTGGTTTCAACCGTAAACGGATAGTCTTTGTTTTTGGTAACTTCGAACAATGCTTCGCCTTGTAACTCTACATTTCGGTTTTCGGCAAAACTTTTACGATAAACGAGGTTCGATTTCGAACGCAACGCCACTTTCGAGCCATCGGGCAATACCACTTCCTGAACCAACTCCGTATTGTTGGCAACTACAATTTGCTGCTGACCGGCATAATAATTCAATCCAAAATAGCTTAATGTAAAAATAACTGCAATGGATGCTGCTACTCTGAACGGCAGGGATGTAAACAAATTTAGTTTTCGATACGTAGGCAATTCTATATGCTGAGGCGTGTCAATACGCTTCTTTATCATTTTAAAAGAAGCGTTCACATCAGCTACGGTAAAGACGATATTGTCTTTAAACCTGATTTTACGTTTTAATGCATCAATTTTCTTTTCCATTTTTCTCTTAAACAAACAATTAACTAACTAAATACTAAATTTCATACCTTAAAAAACTAAACCTTTTACCGTTAGACGCATAATATGATTGCTCACCCTAAAAGCTGCTTGAAAATTAAAAGAAATATTAAAGCAGGATATATTTTTTTCAGTATAACTGTCATTTTTTTATACGCAATGGCTATTTGTGCTTCTACCGTTTTGCGCGAAAGATTCAGAATTTCAGCAATTTCCTTGTACGCCAATTGATCATTGACCAACATTTTAAATATCATTTTGCACTGTGGTGGCAGTTGTTCTATGGCTTCATTCATTTTCGTCCTGAATTCTTTCAATTCGATGGGCGAAAGAAAATGGTCGTCAGTATCGGGTATTTCTATTTCGTAGCAATTGGTATCTGGCTGAATACGTATCGCATTTTTACGAATTAAATCGATAGATAGATTTTTGGAACAAGTATAGAGGTAGGACTGAATATTGCGAATATCACGAAGCTCTTGGCGCTTTTGCCATACAGCAACAAAGACATCCGAAATAACTTCCTCGCACGACTCTCTATCTTTAAGATACGAAAAAACAAAATTACAAAGAGGCGCATAATAGGTGGTATGCAAGGCTTCGAACGCCGCTAAATCGTCCTGCTCACATATTTTTTTCCACAAATTCTGACTCTCAATATTCATTCTCTCTCGCTTTCGGGTAAGTTGACTGCAAAAATACACAAAAATATTAAAATACAAGATTGTCGATAAAAATGGCTTATTTGTTTGGTTTTCATTTAAGGTAAAACACGAATTCTTTCGTCTGTATTCGTAGTTAAAACGAATTGTTTTTTTACGACCTTATTCAAAATTTACCATGCGAAAAACACTTTTTTACGTATTCTTCTCATTCATTTTATTTTCGGCACAATCTCAAATTGCAACAAATTTAAATCTCGGCAAATCGACCATGCCCATTGGCGCTTATTATTACCCCGAACATTGGGACGAAAGTCAGTGGGAACGTGACCTGAAGCGTATGGCTGAATTGGGTTTCGAATTTACCCATTTTGCCGAGTTTGCTTGGGCGCGCATTGAACCTGAGGAAGGTAAATTTGATTTTTCGTGGTTAGACAAAAATGTAGCACTTGCTGCCAAATACGGATTGAAAGTGGTAATGTGCACACCCAGTCCTTGTCCGCCGGCATGGCTTTCTGAAAAACACCCCGAAATTTTAGTGAAAGATGCCGCCGGTTACACTGTGAAGCACGGCACGCGCCTCAATGCCAATATTGCAAACCCTGTTTATCAGGCTTATATTAAAAAAGTGGTTGACGAAATGACTCGCCGCTATGGTAAAAACCCGAATGTGAGCGGTTGGCAAATTGATAATGAACCTCATTTCGAAGGACTATACGATTATTCCGATTTTGCGCAGGTCGATTTCCGTGCATGGTTGAAGAGGAAATATGGTTCTATCGACAAATTAAATGCAGCTTGGGGTGCTTCATTTTGGAGTCTGACTTACAATAATTTCGAGCAAATTATTTGTCCCAGCGCTAAAGATTATGCCGGAAATCCCCATATAAATCTCGATTT
>CAZEEN010000021.1:0-4816 GCA_964511115.1 uncultured Paludibacter sp.
TTCTAATTTCTAACTTCTAATTTCTACCTTCTAATTTCTACCTTAAAACAACATGAGAAAGAAAAAACAAAAAACAAACAGCAGTACCCGCATACGTAAGTCGGAGTTGGTTCGGAATATTATTAATATTTTTAACGAACAGCCGGAAGTTACTTTTAACTACAAACAAATTTCATCTTTACTGAATATTAACGCAGAATCGCAGCGAATATTTATCAATCAACTACTCTACGAACTGTTGGAAGAAGATTTCTTAGTTGAAATATCGCGTGGAAAATTCAAAGTGAATTCGCGAGGCGGCTATATAACCGGGACAATTGAGCGACAAGGTGTAAAAACTTTTCTGCTTCCCGATGATGGTGGTGAGTCGGTATTTATTCCCGAACGCAAAACCAATCACGCCCTTCTCAACGATAAAGTTAAAGTGTTTCTGTATGCCCGACGTAAAAGTCAAGCTCCTGAAGGTGAGGTTGTTGAAATTATTAAACGGGCTAAAGATACTTTTGTGGGTATTTTGCAGGTTTCGGATAACTTCGCCTTCTTAATTTCGGACAATAGAGTGCTTACTACAGATATTTTTATTCCAAAAAGCAAACTCAATGGTGGCAAAAACGGTCAAAAGGCCGTTGTGAAACTGATGGAGTGGGAGCCTAACATGAAAAATCCTGTGGGTGAAGTTGTTGATGTGTTGGGCGAAAAAGGGGATAATACAGTTGAAATGCACGCTATTTTGGCGGAATTTGGCTTGCCCTATAAATATCCAGCTGATGTAGAAGCTGCTGCCGAAAAAATGGATGCAGGAATTACACCCGCCGAAATTGCTAAACGCATTGATATGCGTAAAGTGACTACATTTACCATTGACCCCCGCGATGCCAAAGACTTTGACGATGCACTTTCGCTCCGAAAGCTCCCGAATGGTTTGTGGGAAGTGGGTGTTCACATTGCCGATGTGACGCATTACGTCCGCCCTGGGAGTATTATAGAGCGGGAAGCACAAGAACGTGCCACGTCGGTATATTTGGTCGACCGCACCATTCCTATGCTGCCTGAGCATTTGTCGAATGGCATTTGTTCCCTTCGTCCGAATGAAGAAAAGCTGACTTATTCGGTTATTTTTGAAATGAACGACAATGCCGAAGTTCAAAAATACGAAATTGCCAAAACAGTAACCTGTAGCGACCGTCGTTTTACTTACGAAGAAGCGCAACTAGTGATTGAAACAGGCAAAGGTGATTTTGCCGCAGAGGTTTTGCAACTGGATAAGATGGCCAAAATGCTGCGCGAAAAACGATTTGCTTCTGGTGCCATTGCTTTCGATAGGGTAGAGGTGAGGTTCGAAATCGACGATAAGGGCAAACCAACATCGGTATTTTTCAAAGAACAAAAAGATTCGAATAAGTTGATTGAAGAATTTATGTTGTTGGCCAATAAAACAGCTGCTATGCATGTGGGTAAGCCAGGCAAAGGACTGAAAGCCAAAACTTTTGTGTATCGTATTCACGATTTACCAAATCCGGATAAACTTCAGAACTTTTCACAATTTATTAAACGATTTGGTTATAATCTGAAAATTTCGGGTAAAAATACGGCGGTTTCTTCATCCATTAATCATTTGCTGGATGAAGTTCAAGGTAAAAAAGAGCAAAATCTGATTGAAACATTAGCCATTCGCTCTATGGCAAAAGCAGTTTACTCTACCGAAAATATTGGACATTACGGCTTAGCTTTCGATTTTTACACACACTTTACTTCACCCATTCGTCGTTACCCCGATATGATGGTGCACCGCTTGCTCGAAAAATACAACACGGGTGGCAAAAATGTGAACCAACAAGAATACGAAGAATATTGTCAGCACAGTTCAGACATGGAGCAATTGGCTTCGAATGCTGAGCGTGCTTCCATTAAGTACAAACAGGTTGAGTTTATGTCGGCTTATATCGGCGAGGTGTTCGATGGCGTTATTTCAGGCATTACCGAATGGGGTGTGTATGTAGAACTTGTGGCCAACAAATGCGAAGGAATGATTCCTATCCGCGATTTGGACGATGATTACTACACCTTCGACGATAAAAACTATTGCTTGATTGGACGACGCTACCACAAACGCTATCAGCTTGGCGACGAAATAACAGTTAAAGTAGCTCGAGCCAATTTGGATAAAAAGCAGCTTGATTTTGTAATAGCATAATAAAGTTTCATTAAGGTTCAAACTTCTTTCCATTTTCAATGCTATGGGGTTGTTTATACTTAAAATTGTTTAATTATTTTCTAACTTCAATTTTCTAACTTCTAACTTCTAATTTTAAATGACTTTGCTCTTAATAAAGAATGCCACAATAATTAACGAAAACAAAACTTTTAAAGGCTCGGTTTTGGTTGAAAATGAATACATTAAAGCTGTTTTCGAAGGCAATGCATCGATTGAAATAGATGGTGCTTATATCACACTAGATGCAACGGATAAAATATTGATTCCAGGTGTAATCGACGACCAAGTGCATTTTCGTGAACCCGGATTAACACACAAAGGAAACATCTACAGCGAATCAAAAGCAGCAGTGGCGGGTGGTGTTACCTCCTTTATGGAAATGCCCAATACCATGCCCCTCACAACCACTATAGAAGCTCTCGAAGATAAATACAAACTTGGAGCTGAGAAGGCGTTCGCAAACTATTCTTTCTACATGGGCGCAACAAATTCCAATTTGGATGAATTACGCAAAGTAGACCCGCGAAAGGTGTGTGGCTTGAAAATTTTTATGGGTTCTTCGACAGGTAACATGCTGGTTGATAATAAAGAAGCACTCAGCAATATTTTTGCTGAAATACCCATGCTTATCGCAACTCATTGCGAAGATGAGGCCACCATTCAGGCAAACAAAGCGCATTACAAAGCCCTGCATGGCGACGATTTACCCATACAGTTTCATCCTTTGATTCGGAATGCCGAAGCTTGCTATAATTCGTCGTCGTATGCGGTAGAATTGGCAACAAAATTCAATGCTCGACTACATGTGTTGCATATTTCGAGTGCATTGGAAATGTCGCTTTTTGATAATAAATTACCGTTGAGAGAGAAGAATATTACTGCAGAAGTCTGTGTGCATCATTTGTGGTTTTCAGATAAAGATTATGCCAAATACGGCAATCGCATCAAATGGAATCCTGCAATAAAAGCCGAAACAGACCGTTTAGCACTAATTGAAGCTTTGAATAATGGAAAAATAGATGTAGTAGCTACCGACCACGCGCCACATTTGTTGCGCGAGAAAGAAGGTAATTGCTTGAAAGCAGCTTCGGGTGGTCCGCTTATTCAACATTCGTTGGTTGCGATGTTGCAAATGGCTAAAAATGGCGTTTTTACCTACGAAAAAGTAATTGAAAAAATGTGTCATGCTACGGCAGAATTATATCGGGTTGAAAAGCGTGGCTATATTCGTCCGGGCTATTTTGCCGATTTGGTGCTGATTGACCCTACAAAACAAACTACGGTTACTGCCGATAGCTTGTTTTATTTCTGTGGTTGGTCGCCTTTTGAGGGTACAACATTCGACCATACAGTACTTAAAACATGGGTGAACGGACAATTGGTTTACAACGAAGGTGTTGTTGATGAAAATATTCGTGGTCGCCGATTAACTTTTGATTTATAAAAACCATAAAATGATGAATGTTATTTCAAAAAATCCAATTCAACTTATATTGATATTTGGAATTGGCTTATTATTAATGAGTTGTGGTACTAATACTAAACCTGCGAAAGCTGTGGAATACATTCACAACGAAGGTAAAGCACAGGGAACTTATTATTCAGCTACCTATTTACAACCCGAAGGGAAAGATTTGCAAGCTGAGTTGGATACTTTTTTTAATGAGTTCGACCGTTCCCTATCTACCTATAACCCCAATTCGTTGATTTCGCGCATTAACCGAAACGATACAGCAACAACAGATTTGTATTTCGAAACAATTTTTACCGCTTCGCAAAAAGTGTCGGAAGCAACCGGAGGTGCTTTTGATATTACCGTGGCACCACTTGTAAATGCCTGGGGTTTTGGATTTGGAAAAAGAGAACGTACGCAAGATCCTGATTTAACGAAACTTATGCCACTTATTGGTTACCATAAAGTGAAATTGGTCAATCATAAAATCAGAAAAGAAAATAACGATATAATGATTGATGTGAGTGCCATTGCTCAAGGATATTCGGCTGATTTAATAGCTAAAATCTTTGAAAAAAACGGTTGTGAGCATTATATGATTGATATTGGTGGCGAAATAGTTTGCAAAGGCAGCAATCCAAAGGGTAAAAATTGGCAAATAGGCATTGATAAACCGGTTGACGATTCGTTGAACGTGAGTGGCGAACTGCAAACAATTGTAAGTATCTCAAATAAAGCAATAACAACTTCGGGCAATTACCGTCAGTTTTACTTTAAAGACGGCAAAAAATATGCACATACCATAAATCCTAAAACAGGCCGTCCGGTTAGTCATGATTTGTTGAGTGCTACAGTTGTAGCTGCCGACTGTACAACTGCCGATGCCTTTGCCACCGCCTTTATGGTAATGGGAAAAGATAGTGCAATGGCATTGTGTAATCGCACCCCTGATATGGATTGTTATTTGATTTATACCGACAAAAACGGAAAATATCAGGTTGTCCATACCGATGGGTTTAAAAAATACCTTACTGAATAAGATTTATGAGCAGTTTAGTTTAGGCGTAAAACCCTAAAAAATATGATTTTATTTTTTTATTACCAATATATTAACTACTTTTGCAGTCCGAATTTTATTTATGAAACGA
>CAZEEN010000021.1:4916-27916 GCA_964511115.1 uncultured Paludibacter sp.
ATGAAACGAAACGCATTTATTCTTTTTTTCTCGATTGTTTTATTTGCTTCTTGTGGTGAATATCAGAAGATTCTGAAAAGCACCGACCCTGAGCTGAAATATACCAAAGCAGTGGAATATTTCGACAAAAAGGATTACATGAGGGCAACAACTTTGTTCGACGAAATAGCGACTTACTTCAAAGGTACCGAACGTTCCGAAACAATTTTGAATTATATGTCGAAAGCCTATTTAGGTCAAAAAGATTATTTTACGGCAAGCGAATATTACAAAACTTACGTAAAAACTTATCCTAAAGGCAAATACATTGTGGAATCGAAATTTATGATAGGATACTGTTATTATTTAGATTCGCCCGATGCACGACTTGATCAGACAGCAACTTTAGATGCGGTAAATGCCTTACAGGAGTTTGTGGACGTATATCCCGAAAGTGAACGCGTACCCGAAGCAATGAGATTGTTAGACGAGTTGAACGATAAAATTGCCTATAAATACTACCTGAATTCGAAATTGTATTTTAATTTAGGAAACTATTTGGGAAATAATTACGAATCGTCGGTAATAACAGCTCAAAATGCGTTAAAACGTTTTCCTTCAAATAAATACCGCGAGCAATTGTCGATGTTGATTCTTGAAGCTAAATACGAACAGGCAATTCAAAGTGTTGAGGAAAAAAGATTGGATCGCTATCGGGCAGCAATTGATGAGTATTTTAATTTTGTCAATGAATATCCCGAAGGTAAATTGCGTAAGCAAGCCGATAAAATTTATAACGAATCGAAAAAAATAGTCAAAGAATAAATAAATCAGAATTTATGGAACATAAAAAAGTGAATGCTCCTTTGAGCACTATTTCGCGCGACATGAATACGATAAGCGAAAATGTAGGTAATGTTTACGAAACAGTAAAGATTATTGCAAAACGCTCAAATCAAATTACTGCTGAAGTAAAATCAGAGCTTGATAAGAAATTGCAGGAGTTTTCGTCGATGAACGAAAATATTGAAGAGGTGTTCGAAAACAGAGAACAAATTGAAATTTCGCGTTATTACGAAAAATTACCTAAATCAACTTTGGTAGCTACACAGGAATTTATCGAAGATAAAGTGTATTATCGTAATCCGATAAAGGATAATAAGTTAAAGTAAATATTTAAACTTTAGGTTTAATAAAATTTAAATTAAAAGAGCATCGTTATTTTCGAATAACTTTGTTCTTTTATTTTTTTATACAATGAGTTTGCAAATTTTTATGTAAGTTTGTAGTACAAAATTTTAAACATATTCGGTATGCTACGAGGAAAGAAAATTATTTTAGGAGTTACAGGCAGTATTGCGGCTTATAAAGCTGCTACATTGGTACGTCTGTTGGTAAAGCAAGGTGCTGAGGTGAAAGTGATTATGACACCACTTGCTAAGGAATTCATTACGCCACTCACCATGGCAACTTTATCGAACAACCCGATTTTAGTTGATTTCTTTAACCCCGAAAATGGTGATTGGAACAGTCATGTAGATTTAGGTTTATGGGCTGATGCCTATATTATTGCTCCTGCTACTGCTAATACTATTGGTAAAATGGTAACTGGTGTGGCCGATAATTTATTGTTAACTACCTACTTGTCGGCAAAATGCCCAGTGTTTATTGCACCTGCAATGGATTTGGATATGTTTGCACACCCAAGCACCAAACGCAATTTACAAACACTTAAATCGTTTGGAAATCAAATAATTGATCCAACTGTTGGGCATTTGGCCAGCGGCCTCGAAGGCAAAGGTCGTATGGAAGAACCCGAAAATATCGTTCGGTATATTGATGACTTTTTTACTCCTAAAAAAATGGCTGGTAAAAAAGTATTGATTACAGCTGGTCCAACATACGAAAAGATAGATCCTGTCCGTTATATAGGTAATTTTTCGTCTGGTAAAATGGGTTTTGCATTGGCTGAGTCGTGTGCCCGCCAAGGAGCAGAGGTTACGCTTATTTCAGGCCCCGTAAAATTAAGTGCTCGTCATCCAAAGATTAAACGAATTGATGTGGATTCGGCTGAGGAAATGTATAAAGCTGTAATGAACCGTTTCGAAAAAATGGATGGTGCGATTTTGTGTGCTGCAGTGGCTGACTTTACGCCTATTCATAAGCTAAAATCGAAAATTAAACGCGAAAAAGAAAATTTAATGCTCGAATTAAAGCCCACAAACGATATTGCTGCAGCAGTTGGTAAAATTAAAAAGGGCGAACAGTTTGTAGTTGGTTTTGCCTTGGAGTCGGATAACGAAGAACAAAATGCGATAAACAAAATGCAGCGTAAAAACTTTGATTTTATCGTGTTGAATTCGTTGCAAGACCACGATACGGGTTTTGGATTTGATACCAATAAAGTGTCGATTATACATCCTTCAGGATTGAAAAAACATTACGAATTGAAAAGCAAGTTGGATGTGGCTGATGATATTGTAAATGAGATAAATACATTGATTTTTTAATATATATTTTAGATGAGAAAAATTGTTGCATTTCTGGTGTTTTTACTTTTTTCACTACCTTTTTATTCGCAGGAATTAAAATGTACTGTCAATATTAACTCGGATATGGTGCAGGGTACAAACAAATCAGTTTTTAATACCTTGCAAAAATCGGTTTCTGAGTTTATCAATACCCGTCGTTGGTCGGAAATGACCCATACCAATAACGAAAAAATTGAATGTAGCATGACCATTGTTGTAAAAAAAGTAGATGGCGATGCGTTTACGGCTGATATCCAGGTACAATCGCGCCGACCAGTTTACAATTCCTCATACAACACAACGCTTTTCAACTTTAAGGATAATTATTTTACGTTCGACTACAAAGAGTTCGATCAGCTGGAGATGAACGAGAGTACAATTAGCTCGAACCTTACAGCTGTGTTGGCTTATTATGCCTATATCATTATAGGTTACGACCTCGATTCCTACACCCGTTTAGGTGGAACGCCGTTTTTTGAAGCTGCAGAGCGAATTGTTAATCAGGCTCAGGCTGCCGATTTGGTGGGCTGGAAAGCGTTTGAAAGCAGTAAAAACCGCTATGCCTTGGTTAACAACCTAACCGACGAGGCATTTAAAAAATACCGAAGCTATTTTTACGAATATCACCGCATGGGATTGGACGAAATGTCGATAAACATGACCAATGCACGAGCCAAAATTGCTTTGGGATTACCTTTGTTGCGCGAAGCAAATCGCGCTCGTCCTTCGGCAATTATTATTGCTTCGTTTCTCGATGCAAAAAACGATGAATTGATTAATATATTTTCGAAAGCGACCGATAAAGAGAAAAAAGAGGCTGTAGAAGTACTTATGGATGTAAATCCCACACAAACCGAACGTTACGAGAAAATTTTGAAAAATTAAAAATGCTAACTTCACTATACATTTCTAATTATGCATTGATTTCGGAGCTCGAAATAGATTTCGGAGCTGGATTTTCGTCGATTACAGGTGAAACCGGTGCCGGAAAGTCCATAATTATGGGAGCTCTATCGCTTATTCTGGGCCAACGAGCGGATACTAAAGCCATAAAAACCGATGCCGACAAATGTATTATTGAAGCTACTTTCGAAATTTCGGGTTATACGAAGCTGGCTGCTTTTTTTGTTGAAAATGACATAGATAACTCCGATTCGACTTGTATTATTCGTCGCGAACTAACGGGAGCAGGTAAATCGAGGGCTTTTATAAACGACACTCCAGTTTCGCTGATTGTTTTGCGCGATTTAACTGTACAACTCATCGACATTCATTCGCAACACGATAATTTAATGCTTGCCAATCCAACCTATCAGCTTGATGTGGTAGATACTATTGCGCAAAATTCCGATATTCATAAAGCATATTCTGTTGCTTTTGGACAATGGCAACAACTGCTTGCCGACTTGCGGAAGTTAGAGCAAAATGCAAAACGGTATTCTACCGAACTGGATTATATTCAGTTTCAGTATAATCAGTTGATGGAAGCTCGCCTGCAAGGAAGCGAACAGGAAGAGCTTGAAAGCGAGCAGGATACGCTTGCGCATGCCGAAGAAATAAAAATCGAGTTACTCTCTTCGCAGCAACTGTTTGAAGAGGAAAAAGCTGTGTTGCCTGTGTTGAAAGAAATTATTAATTCGGTTTCGAAAATTAAAAAATTTGTAGCCAATGGCGACGATTGGATGGAGCGTTTGCAATCAACTTATATCGAACTGAAGGATATAAATTCGGAGCTTACGGCCTTTGCCGATAGAGTGGAAAATAATCCAGGACGATTATCGTTTGTCGAAAATCGCTTAAGTGAATTATTTACTTTGCAAAAAAAATACAAAGTAAATACGGTTGCCGAACTGATTGAAATTCGCGATGAGTTCGAGCTGCAATTACAAAAAATAGAATCATTCGACGAAGATATTCAATTGCTGCAAATTGAAATTGAAAAGGCGAATAAAATTGTAAAGGAGCTTTCCGAAAAATTGACTGCTTCGCGCCAAGAAGTTGTTAATCAGATTGAACAACACATGGTTGGTAGCCTTACCGAACTCGGAATGCCAAATATACAATTTAAAGTGCAACTTTCTACTACAGATGTATTCACTATAAATGGTCAGAATGAAGTTCAATTTCTTTTTTCGGCTAATAAAAACAGAGAAGTACAACCGGTTCAATTAATTGCTTCGGGCGGGGAGGTATCTCGTTTAATGCTGTCAATCAAAGCATTAATAGCCAATAAGTCCGATTTGCCTACCATTATTTTCGACGAAATTGATACGGGAGTTTCAGGAGAAATTGCTCATCGCATGGGCGAAATTATGCAAGATATGGGCAGTAGTATGCAGGTGCTGACAATTACGCATTTACCACAAATTGCAGCCAAAAGTTCGGCTCAGTACCGCGTTTACAAAGACGATTCGGGCAGTCAGACGCAAACATTTATAGAAAAACTCAACACAGAGCAACGTATAAATGAAATTGCTCAAATGTTGAGTGGTAAAAATTTATCGGAAATTTCGCAGCTAAATGCGAAAGAGTTATTAGGGCTAAACTAATTCTTAATCAGTTTTTTCGATACCAATCCTTTGCCTGTATTGATATTCAGCAAATAAGTTCCTTTTTTAAGCGGAGCGATACTTAACTTTTGCTGATTACTACTAAATAATATTCTTCCTTCCAATGTAAATACATCAATTGATTGAATATCAGGTCCATTTACATAAACTGATTCTTTGGAAGGATTGGGAAAAATGGAGTAAAGGGTGGAAAGTTCGATGGAATTGATAGCAGTGTTTGTGGGAGTCCATTTAATTGAAATCCCTGAAAAACCCGTAACATTTGCCGGTGTTAATGTTTGAGCAGTTGTACCTTTTGCGAATTGAAATGTAGCCAATTTTCCTGTTCCTTCATTTTCGGTCATTTCAAGTTTAACTGTATATATTCCATCGTCTTGTTGAACACCGGTTTTGTTTGTTCCATTCCAAGTTGCAGTTCTTTGTGCATGAGATGTTAAAGTAGCTCCGGAAATAGCATCTGTTTTATCTTTTACAGAGTTTGCTGCGAACCAGTTAGTTAAATCTGAAACGTGCGAACCGCCATAATAAGCCATAAGGGTTTTCACATAAGTTCCTGAACTATTTACAATCCAAATTGCAAGATAGTTTTTTGGGGCATGATCCCCATTAAAAGTAACTGTGGTTGCTTTTACTTCAAGTGTACCGGTTGTAGCAACGGCAGGTGCTGCGTTTTGTGCATTTGCAAAAATCAATTGAAATGTGAAAACTGAAATTAGTAAAATTTTTCTCATGAGCTTTTTTGTATAATTGTTTGAATTTAAAAACGTTGTGTCAAATTAAAAAACAATCTTCCACCTATATTGTTGTCAGAATCTAAATTTGCTTCTAAATTTGCCGACATAAATAGTTTTTTAGTAAGTCGATAATGCAGCGATAATTCAGCAATATGTTGCCTGAAAATTGCTGTTGAAACAAATTGATAATCAATGTACCTGTACGAAATATCCATAGCTAGTTTTGCGTTTGCAAAGTCCTTCGAAAGTGTTCCTGAATACATTTTTCCATCTAAATAAGGCGTTTGCAATAAAGTGGCATCAACTGTAAAATGTGCATTTATTAGTGGTATTTGTGGAAACGTAAGATATGCATTACCATTCACAGATTTTGCCAGAGTGCTTGTTGGCATTCTGTACCCAGCCGATGCTCCTAAGGTCATAAACTTAAATGGTTGGTAGTTAGTTTGAAAACGCAAGCCCTGACGAGTTTCGAGATCGAAAATGCTGTCCGGTAGGTTTTTAAATGTTTCATAGTAATACACATTTTTTCGAACATCGTAAACCAATGAGAGCGAAAGCTTTTGGATAGGTCGGTAGCGTAATGATAAGTAGGTGCTCGTAAGGTCGAATTTTGTAGTCAGGCTTCCATTTACTTTACCATACAAATCAATTTCGGCTGATCCAAAAAAGTCCAGATTCGAAAGTAATGAGTTGCTGTGCTGTATGTATGCAAACCGACGGTCGGTTACAAAATTATTGGTTTGATTGAAAAATGCAACAGACGTTTGAAAGAATTTTTTGTTATTTGAATAATTGTAGCCAATGTATGCACCATATTGAAAAAGGGTGGGAGCAATACTATAATCCATATAATCGGGGCGAGAACCAGCTATTGTACCAAATGAAACTTTCTTAGCGCTGTACTCCACCTGCAAACCATCCACTGCTCCAACATTAGCCATTGAAGCATTCAGCTTTCGGCCAAACGAAACTCGAAGGTTTTTGCTTAAATCATAGTTTAATGCTGCTGAGTAAATTTTAAAATTATCTGTAAAATTCGTATTTATACCGATTTTGTGCGAAAACGCCATATTTGTTTCTATCGAAAGGTCTGAATTTGCAATTTTGGTAGCATTAAAATTCAGATTATATCTATAACGTTGTGAAATATTTTCATTAAACACACTATACGAATTTGCGGATATGCGCCCTGTGATTTTTGTCGATTCTGGTTTTTTGATTGAATTTTCACGAACTTTTTCAATGACAGCTTCATTGATATCGGTAGCCGTTTTTGACTTTTCGGGTAAAGGTTCCTTTTTTTCTTCAATATGAATTATAGCTAATATCTCATTACCAATTGTAATTAATGCATTATTAAGAGGAACACAAACGCATGAAATGCTTGATAACTGCCTAACTGTGAGTGTGGGTATTTTAATTGCATTTTTTTCGCTAAACAACGTATCTCCAACTAAAATACCTTCGGTATTTTCGAACCGCACATAAATATGCTCCGAACTTATAAACGAAACATGCCCTTTTTGCACTTTGTTTTGTGCTAAAATGCTTTCAGTAAAACACAGAATAAAAAGGAAAATAAAATATTTATTCATCGACACTTGTTTTTAATCTAAGAAAAATGACTCATTCCTTAATTTATCAATAACTCATTTTACGGCAATCGTCCGGAACTAAAATCATGACATTTCCGGCAATTAGCTACATAAGCTGCATCGTTGTTGTGGCAATCGGTACACTTATCCCATTCACCTTTATGTTCACCCGAATAAATCTTCCCCCAACTATCGTGTTGGCGAAAATTAATACCACTACTCCAACTTGATGTATTATGGCAGGCATTGCAATCGAATTTTAAAAATTTAGTTTTGTGTGCGGGAATTGGATTGGAATTTTTTACACCATGGCAAGAATTACAATCTTTTTGTAAATTCTCTTGCTTTGAAAAATTATCCCAATGACATTCAGCACAATCGATATTATGTCCACCAGTAAGCGGGAAAAAGCTGTGATCAAAACCTTTACCCGACCATTCGCGCCCAGTCATTGTATGGCAACGCTCACAGTCAGATCCAAAACCTGTTGAAACGTGATTTGGTGTTGTTGTTGCATAGTATTGTTCTTTATGGCAACCAAAGCAGTCAGTTCTTATATTATCGAAACGTAATATGGATGCAGATTTATGGCACTGATTACAATCGGCAGCAGCATGTGCACCAAGCAACGGAAAACCTTCTTTTTGATGTATCTGTCTGATATTGTTTACTATCCACGAATTGGTGGTATGACAACGATTGCAATCTTGTCCTGTTGTGCCTTCGTGCATATCATTGTGGCATGAGTTACATTCGGTTTGGGCATCTTCAAATTTCAGTGTTGCATGGCATTGCCGACAGTTTACTGCTTTGTGCTGACCTGTAAGTGGAAAGTGCGTTTTATTATGATTAAAGCCATTTTCCTTTATTTTATCCCAATCGTCGGTGACGTGGCAGGTAGCGCAATCAATTTTGTGATTGGGCCCATGCGGCGATTTCGGCGATTTGGCATAAATGCTTGAAATCGAAACCAACAATAAATATATTAAAACACCTGCAATTCTCATCTTAAAAAGTACTTTCTATCTTTATGAACTTTACAATCTTTACAATCTTTACGAACTTTATAACCTTACAAACTTTATGAACTTTACAAACCTTACAAACTTTATAACTTTACAAACCTTTTACGAATGGCATCGTTTACAATCAATATTATCAAACTTATATTCAATATACCGACCTTTTTCGTTCATCACAGGTTTATGACATTCTTCGCATTTCACACCCACATGTTTTCCATCAATTTTAAAGCGACTGGTATTGTGGTCGTATTTCGAATTTTCCCAGCGGTCGAAACCATGACAGCGTGTGCAATCAGTTTTACCGTTTACTGCAAACTGACCAACGTGCGAATCGGTATGGCATTCCGAACATTCTTTTGATTTTCCTTTAAATTCCTGTAGTCGTCTGCCTTGTTCATCTTTCCGATAATGACATTCAGCACAAGCTGTTTTGGCATGTTCGCCTTCGAGTTTAAAACCTGTTTTGCTGTGGTCGAAAGTTTTTATGTCTTTCCAACTTTTGGTGGTGTGGCATGCTGTGCATTCTTCGTTTGGAATGTATTTTTCGTCCATAAAACCTTTGTGCTCATTTATATGACAATCCACACAGCGGCTTCCCATATTACGGAACGACCAATCTTTCATGTTTTTTTTGTGGCAAGCCGTGCACGATGTGGCTATATGTGCACCATCTAGTTGAAATTTCGATTTATTGTGTTGCTCAATGGTGTAAGTGCTTGGTGTAAAGCCATTATTGGTATGGCAACGGTCGCAATCCGTAACTTTTCCTTTTTCAACAAATTCGCCTTTGTGATAATCTTTGTGGCAATCGTTGCATCTACCGTATTTAAGCGGAGCTGTTAATTCTCCCTTGTGGCATTGCTTGCAGTCTACTAACTTATGCTTTCCAATTAATTTAAAGTCGGTTTTATCGTGGTCGAAAGCTTTCATGCTTTTGTTAAAATGAAACGACTCTTCGGTGTGACATTGTTTGCAATTTTGCCCAAATTTATTGTTATGTACATCCTTATGACAAGGCGTGCAATTGGCAAAATTCAGTCCTGTGAATTTCTGTGCTTTTTTTCCATTCACCATTTCCACTTTATGGCATTCAATACAGGCTACTTTTAAATGTTTACCTAATAGTGGGAATTTTGTTTTGCTATGGTCAAAACGCTCAGCATTTTTCCACGAATCGAAGTTGTGGCATTCGGTACATTTCGACGATAGTTTACCCTGATGGTAATCGTCGTGACACGACAAACAATCCTGGCCCAAACCAAGATAAGTGGACGCTTTCTTTTTAAGTTTAGGGTCTTTTATTCGCTTTGGATTATGACATTCTGCACATTCCTGTTTGGCATGTTCGCCTTTGAGAACAAAACCTGTTTTAGCGTGATTGAAGTTTTTCTTGTCTAATTTTATAATTTTAAAATCACGACCGTGGTGGTCGTTGTGGCAGGCTGCACAGTTTTTGCCATTTACTTCGGCTGATGCATGATAACCTTTTTTTGCTGCGATATTCGCTTTAATTTCGGTATGGCAATCCAAACATTTTTCGCGAGTAACTTTGTGGCCAACGGAGTGACATTGCGTACAGTTACTTGCACCTTCGAGATGTGCATGCCCCTTGTACAATTCACCCGGAGAGATTTGTGCATTCGCTTTGAAAACTGTCAAAACGACAATAATCAGTATAAAAATATATCGTTGAAATCTCATTTCGTAATGTCTAATAGTTTGTTAGAATATTATTGCCCCAAGCCCCTAAAGGGGTGTAAATTACTTTCGTCTCTTAAATTCTAAACGCATCAATAAATTTTTAATCACTTTGCCTACCTCTCTTAAAGCCCCTTTAGGGGTTTGGGGCAAACCCGAAACGTATCAATGTTTCAACACCACTTCACCTTGTTTTAAATTAACATGAATGCCACATTTTTTCAGAAATCCGTTTGGTAATTCGCCTCCGGCAAAAATATAAACCATATCATTATCAATAGCCATATTTTCGTTCGTAATTTTATTTATTAAGTGAACTTGATGTTCATCAATTGAGCAAACTTCGGTTGAATATTGAATATCAACTAATCCGGTTAAAGCTGCATTTTTTATTAATTCTGCATTTTTTGTTTTGAGCCTGCTAAATTTTTCGCTTCGATACGATAAGGTAACCTTGTTTTCGTTTGCAAGTAACAAGGCCGATTCCACAGCCGAATCGCCACCGCCTACCACCAATACTTTTTTGTTATTAATGCGCTCTGGTTCAAGTAGTCGGTAAGCTACTTTCTGGCTCATTTCGCCTTCTACGCCCAGTTTCCGAGGTGTTCCTCTGCGACCTAAAGCCAAAAGTACAGTTTTTGTTTTTATTTTCTCGCCATTCAGCGTTTCAATTTCAAATTCGTTTCCAACTCGGTTTATGGATTCTACTTTTGTGTTTTCCTGAATTGTAATATTGTTTTCGCCCAGCACTTTTTGCCACAAACTCAGTAATTCATCTTTCGATGTCTCTTTCAGCTTAACTTTCCCGTAGAGTGGTAATTCCATGGGGTGCGTCATTATAATTTTCGAACGTGGATACGTGTAAACTGTGCCTCCAAGCGTGTCTTGCTCAACTGTGAGTGTTTTTAGTCCGGCTTTTTTGGCTGCTAAGGTGGCCGAAATTCCTGCCGGACCTGCACCTACAATTACTAAATCATATTCGGCAGAATGGTTTTTATCAATTTTTTTGACAATGTTTTCTACTGCTTCACGCCCTTGTGTAACCGCATTTCGTATTAAACCCATCCCGCCAAGTTCGCCGGCAATAAAAATGCCCGGAACATTTGTTTCAAAATCGGGCGAAACATGTGGTAGCTCCACGCCGCGGCGTTCGGTTCCTATCCACAGACTGATGGCTTCTACCGGACAAGCTCTAAAACAAGCACCATGTCCAATACACTGGGCAGCATTAATTATGGTCGCTTTTCCGTTTCGTATTCCTAAAATATCATGTTCGGGACAAGCCTTAATGCACGCTCCACTATTTATACAACGTTTGGTGTCGACTACCGGAAAAAGCGATACAGGCTCGTAAGAACCATCGTTTATGGCAGTTTCAATTTTTTCGGTCACTAGTTGCGAACTCCGATTTTGTTTTCGGATGTAATACACCACTATGCCGACAATCAGAATGCCAAAAATGCTGTATGTAATCAGTTCTTCAATTAATTCCTCTACCATCAGAATATCCATTTATATCCAAATAATAAAACCACACCTACATGTATCACCATTATAACTATCATAATTACCGACAATGGTAAATGTATGATATGCCAAGCTTTAAATAGTTGTTGCGAATTTTGTAAAAACCGTCCAACCACACCGCTTATCCAAACCAGTATTAATACCCAAAATCCCACAGAAATAATTCCACCAAATTTAAATGTAGTGTGAAAAACGACTAGTACAGTTCCTATCGTGCATAAAAAGATGTGAAATTCGAGCCAATATTTAAGACGACCAAGTTCGGCAACTTTTTTCCAACGCTTACGAACAATGTAAATTATCATTCCTAAAAGTATCAATAAAGTACCAAAAATGCCCAGTCCATGTCCCAAATAACCACTTGGTTTTAGTAGTTCGTATTGTAGATGGAATGGGCGTTCGGAAATCGAAGTTATATAAAAGCTTTGACCGTAAAAAATCAAGAATAGAATACTATATAGTATTATTGATAAGTAAACCGTAATTATTATAGTATGAGTGATTTTAGACATTAAGTTAGTAAGTTGTTGTATTTCAAGTTTATAAACAAAATCTGTTGGATTGATTATACTTTATTATAAACCAAAGTTACAACTAATTATTGTATTCTACAGAAATATATCTGTAAATAATGTCAATTTATAATGAGTCTAAATAGTAAAGTGTAGATTCGATGTAATACTAAAATTGATGTGTATACAAACCAATTTTTTTTATATTAAATTCCAATAATCAATCTAAACAGATATAATTTAGACAAAAAACAACCATACTTTGCTATTATGATACTTCCTAATTTATCAACAAAAAACAGATTTGCTCTTACTGAACAAATCTGTTTTTAAATCGTATTATTTTGAAAAATATTATTTCCGCGCTGGTTTATACAAATGCGAAGAATGTCCGTAAAACAATTCAGCAGCTTCCATTACTGTTTCCGAAAGGGTAGGGTGGGGATGAATGGTAAGCGCTAAATCTTTGACAGTTGCGCCCATTTCAATGGCCAAAACGGCTTCTGCTATCATTTCGCCCGCTCCTGGACCACACAAGCCTATTCCCAATACGCGTTCCGTTTCGGGGTCGACAAGTATTTTTGTCAGCCCGTCGCTGCGGTCGAGTGTGGTAGCGCGTCCACTGGCTGCCCATGGGAATTTGGCAACTTCGTATTTAATACCTTTAGCAGTTGCTACATTCTCGTTTAGGCCTGCCCAAGCAATTTCGGGGTCGGTAAAAACTACCGCTGGAATTGCCAACGGCTCAAACGCTACTTTTTTACCCGAAATAGCGTCCACAGCCACGCGAGCTTCGTGCGAGGCTTTGTGTGCCAACATCGGTTCGCCAACAATATCGCCAATGGCGTAAATGCTTTCGTCGTTGGTTTTGAGTGAATTATCAGCAATTATCCAACCGCGTTCGTTCACTTGTACGTTCGTGGTTTCAAGTCCCAAACCGGCTGTTTGCGGTTTTCGACCGATTGACATTAATACATAATCGTATTGTTGCTCTTCGACTACGCCTTCCTTGTTTTCAATTTTTACAGTTAAACCTTCGCCAACTTCTTTTATTTCAGTTACTTTGGATTGTAACATGATTTTTTCGAACGAATGGTCTAAACGTTTCTTGAGATGCGAAACCAAATCCTGATCGGCTCCGGGAAGTATTCTGTCCATAAATTCGACCACCGAAACTTTGGTGCCGAGTGCAGCATACACCGAACCAAGTTCCAAACCAATATAACCACCACCTACTACCAACAAACTTTTTGGAATGGTTGGCAAGTCGAGTGCCGAAGTGGAATTGAGCAAGCGTTTGCTGTCGATTTGTAACGATGGCACAGTCGCAATCACCGAACCGATGGCAATAATGGCTTTGTCGAAACTAATTTCCTGCAAAGCGCCATCTTCTTTGGTAACAACAATGCTATTGGACGAGGCAAATTTCGCTCTACCTTGCACAAAGTTGATTTTGCGCTGTTTCGAAAGTACGCCCAATCCACCTGTAAGTTTTCCCACCACTTTATCTTTGAAAGCTCTGAGTTGGTCAATATCAATTTTAGGTTCACCAAAATCTACACCCCATGCTTTTGCCTCTTTTGTTTCGTTTATCAGTTTTGCCACATGCAGCAAAGCTTTGGATGGAATACAACCCCGATACAAACACACACCACCCGGATTTTTTTCTAAATCCACCAAGGTAACGTTCATTCCCAAATCGGCTGCATAAAATGCCGCAGCGTATCCACCAGGTCCTCCACCAATTACTACAAGTTTTATATCTTTATTTGAATTTTCCATTTTAATAAAATTTTATTTTTTGAGCTTCTCCCTCTCCATTGGAGAGGGTTGGGGAGAGGTCTATCCTTCAACAATTAATTTCATTGGGTTTTCAATCGCATCAATTATCCAACGCAAGAAGCGAATGCCATCGGCTCCATCAATCACACGATGATCGTACGAAAGTGAGAACGGTAGCATCAAACGTGGTTCAAATTTACCATCAATGTAAACAGGCTCCATTTGTCCACGCGAAACGCCCAAAATGGCCACTTCAGGTGCATTTACAATTGGTGTAAAGGCTGTTCCGCCTATTCCACCTAAGTTGGTAATTGTAAAGCAACCGCCACTCAAATCGGCAATGCCTGCTTTTTTGGTGCGCGCTTTTTCAGCCAACACATTCATTTCTAGCGCAATTTCTATCACGTTCATTGTATCTGCATTGCGTAAAACAGGCACCATCAGTCCAAAATCCGTATCCACAGCAATACCAATATTAAAGTATTTTTTGTAGATAATCTGTTTGTTCTGCATATCCACACTGGCGTTAAACTGTGGGAAACGTTTGAGCGCCATAGCCACAATTTTCACTAATATTGCCGTTACTGTTAGTTTTACACCTTGCTTGTCGGCTTCTTTAGCGTAGCTTTTTCGGAATTCTTCCAAAGCGGTAATATCTGCTTTGTCGAACTGCGTAACATGCGGAATGGTATGCCAAGCATAACTCAAATGTTCGGCTGTTTTGTAACGGATATTACTCATCGCCTGCATTTCTATTTCGCCAAATTTACTAAAATCGGGTAATGGTTCCTGATGTTGTTCGGCACGAATATGCTGAATTTCATTGCGTTGCTGATGCAGTATTTTGCTAAAAGCTTTTACATCGTCGAGCAAAATGCGTCCGCCCAGACCAGTTCCTTTTATCTGATTAACATCCACACCAATCTCACGCGCTAACCTACGAACCGATGGCGCAGCAGGTGCGGCATTTGGAACAATCGGTGGTTGATTTTCAACAAATACCTTTGGAGCATCGGCAGCAGCAGTAGGCGCCGGAACAAAAACTTCTTCTTTTACAGGAGCTTCCGCTTTTTCAATAACTGGTACAACTACAACTTCTACAGGCGCTTCTACTTTTTGAGCCACAACTGGTTCTTGAGCCGGAGTTTGTCCGCTTATAGCTTCGTCAATCGCAAATACTTCTTGACCAATTACCACCGTATCGCCTTCGTTTACCGAAATGCTAACTACTTTCCCAGCTATGTCCGAAGGTACTTCAATAGTAGCTTTGTCGGTTTCGAGTTCCAGCACAGCTTGGTCAAGTTCAATCACATCGCCAACTTTGACGAGCACTTTGACAATGGAAGCCGATTTTATATTTTCACCCAATTCGGGTATCTTAAAATTCTTCATTATTTATGAAATCATAGGGTTTAACTTATTTGCATCTATTCCAAGCTCATCCATGGCTTTTTTCAAGTCGGCCAATTTGTAATTACCTTCTTTGTACAAAGCATAAAGCGTTGTAAATGCAATGTGTTTGGCATCCACTTCGAAGAAATCGCGTAATTTTTCGCGTGTTTCCGAACGTCCAAATCCATCTGTACCAAGTGTATAAAGTCGTTTAGGTAACCATTTTGAAATAGAATCGGGTAATGTTTTTACATAATCCGAAGCAGCTACAATTACGCCATCATTTTTAATTAAGGTCGATACGTAAGGCGTTTTTTCGTTACCAGGGTTCAGTAAATTATAACGTTCCACATCCAATCCATCGCGTTGCAATTCTTTGTAACTTGTTACACTATAAACATTTACGCCAACACCATATTTTTCTTGTAAAATTTCGGCAGCTTTCAATGTTTCGTTCAGTATGGTTCCACTTCCGAGTAAATTAGCTTTGAGAGTTGCTTTTTTATTCGAAGTTGGTTGGTACAAATACATTCCTTTCAAAATGCCTTCTTTCGAACCTTCGGGCATGGCCGGCATGGGGTAATTTTCGTTCATTACTGTTACATAATAAAACACATTTTCCTGTTCTTCGTACATACGGCGAATTCCATCGCGAATAATTACAGCCAGTTCGTAGGCAAAAGCAGGGTCGTAAGTTACCAAATTTGGAACAGGATATGCCAACAAATGACTGTTACCATCCTGATGTTGAAGTCCTTCGCCAGCCAAGGTTGTGCGACCAGCAGTTCCACCAACCAAAAATCCTTTCGCCTGCATATCCGCAGCCGCCCATACCAAGTCTCCAATGCGCTGCATGCCAAACATGGAATAATACACAAAGAATGGCATCATGTTCAGTCCGTGTGTGGCATAAGCCGTTCCAGCACTGATAAACGAAGACATAGAGCCCGCCTCGGTAATTCCTTCCTCGAGAATTTGTCCGTTTTTGGCTTCTTTGTAATACAACAATTGCTCTTTGTCAACCGGTTCGTAGAGCTGACCAACGTGCGAATAAATTCCGTTAGCACGGAACAACGATTCCATACCAAAAGTACGGGCTTCGTCGGGTACAATTGGCACAATCAGTTTTCCTATTTCTTTGTCTTTTAATAATTTAGTGAGAATACGAACGAAAGCCATAGTGGTTGAAAGTTCGCGTTCTTCCGAACTTTTATAAAATTCAGCAAACACTTCTTCGGGTGGTGTTTTTATCGGACGAATTTCCACACGGCGTTCAGGA
This sequence comes from uncultured Paludibacter sp., assembly GCA_964511115.1. Taxonomy (GTDB): domain Bacteria; phylum Bacteroidota; class Bacteroidia; order Bacteroidales; family Paludibacteraceae; genus Paludibacter. Next base: position 21,544 of record CAZEEN010000021.1, read on the forward strand.
ACTGAACCACCCAAGGCTTCACGACGTTTTTTGAGGTATTGCATTTCGGGCGAATCTTCGGGCAATTTATAGAAAGGCGCTTTCACCACTTCTTCGTCCGAAAGCGGAATGCCAAAGCGTGTGCGGAATTCTTTTAACTCATCTTCGTTCAGTTTTTTCTGCGAATGGGTAATATTCTTACCTTCACCACTTTCGCCCAAGCCGTAACCTTTAATGGTATTTGCCAGAATTACAGTAGGTTGACCTTTGTGGTTCACAGCAGCATTAAAGGCAGTATACACTTTTTCGGGGTCGTGCCCGCCACGTTTCATTTTTTTAATTTGCTCATCAGTCAGGTGACTCACCATGTCTTCTAATTCAGGGTCGACACCAAAAAACTCTTTGCGCACATAACCGCCATCGGCTATGGAGAACTTTTGCGACTGTCCGTCAACAACTTCACCCATGCGTTTTACCAACTTGCCTTTTTTATCGTTTTCAATCAGACTGTCCCATTCGCCTCCCCAAAGTACTTTGATTACATTCCAGCCTGCACCACGGAAAACAGCCTCGAGCTCCTGAACAATTTTTCCATTTCCACGCACAGGGCCATCTAAACGTTGTAAATTGCAATTAACCACAAAAATCAGGTTATCCAACTTTTCACGCGAAGCCAAGGTAATTGCTCCCAATGCTTCGGGCTCATCAGTTTCGCCATCGCCCAAAAACGCCCACACTTTTTGTCCGGCTGTTTCTTTTAATCCTCTGTCCTCGAGATAACGATTAAAACGCGCCTGATATATAGCCATAATCGGGCCAAGACCCATCGAAACGGTAGGAAATTCCCAAAACTTAGGCATTAGCCATGGGTGCGGATACGACGAAACGCCACCATTCGGGTTCAGTTCGCGTCGAAAATTGCAGATATTATCCTGCGTTAACCGACCTTCGAGAAAAGCCCGCGAGTAAATTCCCGGTGTTGAATGTCCCTGAAAATAAATCTGGTCGCCTCCGTTTAATGCATTTTTTCCTTTAAAAAAGTGGTTGAAACCCACTTCGAGCAGTGTAGCCACCGAAGCGTAAGTGGAAATGTGTCCTCCAATGCCGGTTTCGTTTTTGTTGGCCTTTACAACCATTGCCATGGCGTTCCAGCGAATAATGCTTTTAATTTTACGTTCAATTTCCCTGTTTCCGGGATAAGGTACTTGTTTATCGCGCGTTATTGTATTGATATACGGAGTGTTGGCAGTAAATGGCAGTTCTACACCAGCCTTGTGAGCGCGCACTTGTAATTGGCGCAACAATTCAACAACACGGTCGGGACCCCATTGCTGCATCACATAATCGAGCGAGTAAAACCACTCCTCGTTTTCTAATTCTTCAATATCTTTTGGTATTGCTTTATTTGTATTCATTGCTGATAAATTGATTATTTGTTTTAGCACTTAAACAATTCAATTTTGAATATGTTTTAAGTTGAAACTAGTACAATTTGAAATTTAACACAACATACAATTTATCTGTTTGAATATCTGTGACTTAAATAAATCATAAAAAAGCTTATTTTGCAATGTCTACATTGCACAAAATCAATATATAATTAATAATTAAATAATTACAATTTCATTTCATGTTAGAAAATCGTATTGATCGTCGTATTTTAAAGGAACAACTTCAACAAGAAACATTCAAACGCCGTACTATTTCATTTTATAAGTATTTCGAAATTGAAAACCCAACCGAATTCCGCAACGATTTGTATCGACGCTGGAATGAATTAGGTTGTTTTGGGCGAATTTATGTGGCTCGTGAGGGCATAAATGCACAAATGAGTGTACCGGAGCATAACTTTGAGCAGTTTATGGCGTTTTTATATTCCATTCCCGAGCTGAATAATTTACCCATAAAATACGCCATTGAGGATGATGGAAAATCGTTTTTCAAACTCACTATTAAAGTCCGCCCAAAAATAGTAGCCGATGGCTTGGAACATGGAACATACGATTTATCGAAAGTAGGAAAACATCTTTCAGCGTTGGAATTTCACGAGGCTTTGGATAAGCCTGATGCCATTGTAGTGGATATGCGCAACCATTACGAGAGCGAAATTGGTCATTTCAAAAATGCATTTTGTCCAGATGTAGATACGTTCAGAGAGGAAATGCAATTGGTTGTAGATAAATTTAAAGACGAAAAAGACAAGGAATTTCTACTGTATTGCACAGGCGGCATTCGTTGCGAAAAAGCCAGCTCATTCCTCATTCACAATGGGTTCGAAAATGTTTCGCAACTGCATGGTGGCATTATTGAATACGCACAACAAATTAAAAAACTCGGTATTGAATCGAAATTCTATGGTAAAAATTTTGTTTTCGACGAACGGCTGGGTGAATCTGTTGATGGACAAATAATTGCACGTTGCCATCAATGTGGAAATCCTGCCGACACACACACTAACTGCGCCAACAACGATTGTCATTTGCTATTTATACAATGTGCAGCTTGCGCTGAGAAATACGATGGTTGTTGCGGCGAAGAATGTCAGACTGTTTTTCATTTGCCCATTGAAGAACGCCATAAACTTCGCATTCAACATGCTGATAAATATGCCGATAGCAAGATATTTAAAAGTCGGTTGAGGCCAAAAATGAAAAATATTTGATAGTTTGGCTTTTAAAGAACAGGATATACGGTTTTAATAAATACTTATAACCGTACATCTTCTAAAATAATTTCGGTGACATTAATTGTTGGAATTATAAATCCATTGTAATTGGTACCTTCAGTTTTACTATGAAAAATACCTCTTGCTGTTCCTATTGTCAGAACAGCTAAATGTGTCATTATACTCTTAGGAACAACGATTTCATTGTCTGTCAATAGGGTTTTCCAATCGTCAGAATCAATTTTGAACACACATGATGCTTCAAAAATTAGAAAATCTTTATCTACTACCGCATATTGAATAAGTACTTTCACACTTAATAATTCAGTATCGCGATTAGCACCAAATTGTAATCCAAATTTAAATTCTACATTTGGTTGATTTTTGAAAACACCATCAATTATTGCAAATTGGTCAGTATTTATTTTTATAAATGCAAATCTTACATTTTTATTTTCTTTTTCCATTATGCAGCTGGAACTTCAAGATTTGTTGGTTGATATTGAATATTGCAATTTATAGGTTGTACAATTTTTTTAGCAACTGTCCATGTTAGTATGTTCACTTGTGGAATTGATAAAGGAATTTCATAGTTATTTTGATAACTAAAACCAACTACATCAATCAATTCAATCCCCAAATGAGTTTCAAATTTTGAAATTGTCTCCAAAGAAAGATTTTCACTACCTCTAAGAATTTTTGAAATGTATTGAGGAGTAACACCGACTATTTTTGCTAATTCTTTTTGATTAATTTTTTTGTCAATTATTGCTGAATGAATTTTAATAGCAATAGCAGCTGATTTTTTTAACCAACTTTTGTTAGCTTTTCTCCATTGTGCAAGCTTCACGAAATCTGAAGTCTCATCTGAAGTTAAAGCTAAAAACTTTTGAATCCTACTTGTATGCATATTGGTATATTGTTGGGTTTGTTTGGTCTTATTAATCTGAATTTACAAAGTCTATTAATGAGTCTATATCAAAAACGCCATTGGCTTGTAAAAAGTTTCGACAATATTCAATTTTTTCTCTTTCAACTTGAGTTAAATCATCATCTTTCATTTTTTGTGATTGCTTAATGGCACCACCTGTAATAACATAAATATTAGTTTCAATTTTAATGGCATAAAGTCTAATCCATTTGTCTCTATGCTTTGTAGGTGGTAATGTTAAGTAAGAGTATTGTCCATCTGATAAGGGAGAAAAAATTTTGTCTAAATTGTTTTGGTTTTCGTCAAGATAATCATAAATACTATCAGCAAAATCAATTGTAAAATCGATTGCTTCTTCAATATCGATGTTGTAATATCTTAAAACACTATCATTCTTAGTGAAATAATTACGTAATTCAACTTGGTCAGTCCAAAATTCATATAGTTGAGTCAATTCGTCTTTAAGTCCAGGAGCTAACTTAAAAACCCATAAATGAGGTGCAAATATACGAACTATTTTCATTAAATCAACTTGTAGGTTTACTTTTGTCGAGTGAATCGTTATATTTAACGTTTTCTAATAGGAATTCATAAAGAATAATATGTTTTTATATTGATTGCAAAGATAACACTCTATTTTTATTTACATACTTGTCGCCTGCCCATTCTTTTAGATTGATAATGCTTCGTACTACAAACTATTGATTGCTACTTTCTAAAACCATATCACTACCACAAACTACTGTTAAAAAATTTTCGGCATTCGTTTGGTTGTTTTCAATTTTCGCGGCAAACTCCAATACCTGCGTTTCAGTCCAAAAGAAGCAATTTAAATCATGCATTGTAGCATTGTAAGCCACCAGCAGCTCATCGTTAAGTATTTTTGTAAGCTGAAATTCGGATGCTGTCAATAGAATTTTGCTTATCGACTTGTAGTAATGCCTGTAACGAATATACATAATAAAGTAAACCAATGTTTGCGACAAGATGACGGCATTGTACTTGCCACTCTTGTTTTTGAAGTCGGCAATACTACGGCGTAAATCAAAACCTTTCGATACCAGAAAACCCAGTTCGATTAGTTTGGTATTGAGCGTTGTTTCGCCAAACTCTACGCTCTGCCAGTTGTAATAATACTGGGCAGGGCGAGGCAATTGCAGGTTGTTAGCCGAATCGTAATACGACAGTTCGGTCTCAGCGGGTTCGGGGTTGTCAAAAAGTGTCATAGGATATATAGTTCTAAAAGGCTCTATTGAATTTTTATTTTCAGGATAATACAGGGTAAAATGCTTTCGAGTCATTGATAATCAAGTGGGTTCAGAAAAACTGCATGATGTTTATAAGTATAAATTTTTTATTTCGTTTTCCAATTCCTGCACAGTTGGCATTACGCTTTTAAAGTTATCGGGCAATTCGTTAAATGTAAAGGTGCTGATTCCTAATGGCTTGTTGATATCTCTCAAGGCATATTCCACATCTATTGTTTCTTTGGTTCGGCAAAGTATAAGCCCTATACTTGGGTTATCGGTCTCAGATTTAAGCAGATCGTCCACAGCCGACAAATAATAATTCATTTTACCTGCATGTTCGGGTTCAAATTCGCCCATTTTTAAATCTATCACCACATAGCAATGCATTTTGAGGTGGTAAAAAAGCAAGTCAATCTTTCGTTCTTTATTTCCAATTTTCAAAAGATATTGCCGCCCCACAAAAGCAAAGCCTTTGCCAAGTTCGAGCAAAAACTGTGTAATATTTTCGGTGAGCCTTCGTTCTAGTTCAAGTTCTTGCACATTGTTTTCGAGCGTCAGAAAATCGAATTTAAAGGGGTCTTTCAATGTTTCAATTGCCAAATCACTCTGGAATTTGGGAAGTGTAAGTTCAAAATTATTTTGCGCCTTACCTATTCGGTCAATTAATTTGGAGGCAATTTGAAGTTCTAAGATATTTCGGCTCCAGTTATTTAGGATGGTTTGTTGGATATAGAAACTTGCTTCGTCATAATTTTGACATTTATTTGTAATTGCTATATGATGCCCCCAAGGTATCTGGCATAAAATACTTTCTTGCTCTAATTGTCCAACAGCTTGTTGGACAATTCCATTTTCCTGCCTATTCTGTTCATATTCAAATTGTTCAACTGTTTGGTTGGCTATTCCGTTTTCGGTTTTTGTTAGCTCATTTCGTAATTGTCCAGCAGCCTGGTGGATTATTTGGTTTTTGCTGTAAAACAAGTAGAATTTACGCATTTCAAACAGATTCGTGCGTGAAAATCCATTGGTATCGGGCAGTTCGCGTTTCAAATCGGCAGCAGCCATTTCTACCACCTTAGCTCCCCACCCGAATGCTTTTTGTTTTTCGGCTATGCTTTTGCCAATATCCCAATACAAACGAATCATTTCTTCGTTTACTGCAATGCTTGCTTTGAGCTGTGCCGAACGAATCCGTTGCTTTAATTCTATAATCCAGTTTTTGTATTCAATTTCCATAGCCAGGGACTTTCAGATTTGAATTTTCGTTGTCAAGTATCATTTTGTAAACAATTAGTTTGAATATTTTTTAAAGCCGTAAAAATACAATTTTAATTCTGAATAAACGAACAATCTTTCTATGTTTTTTAACAGGTATTTTAGCAAAAAGTAACACGTATGATTACACATTTAATTCCGATGCAAAATCTTGATTAACGCTTCTAGCTCCATCGAAGTTGATGAGGTTAATTCTTTGGTTTATAATTGCTAAATCCGAACATTATTATTTCTCCTTTTCCCCTTGAATGCGCATTTCTTCTATTTCTTCTG
>CAZEEN010000022.1:0-17004 GCA_964511115.1 uncultured Paludibacter sp.
AAAATGGAAGTATTTTCAGATGAGCCTTGTATCCATTTCTTTAGTGGTAATTTCTTTAATGGATTTGATGTTGGTAAAATGGGAAAACCGATTAATTATCGTGAATCTTTTGCACTTGAAACGCAACGATTTCCATTTGTACCTAATCAGAAATCATTCCCTGCTATCATACTGAATCCTGGTGAAACATACAAAGCTAAAACAATCTATCGCTTTTCTGTAGTTAATCCAAATTTATCCCGCCCAACCCTCTCTATCCAGATTCCGATAATTTATGGCTTCGGCAATATGATTAGAGAGGATATTTTCGGCAGTGTCGAGGTCGGCAATGGTGCGAGCAACTTTTATAATGCGGTCGTAAGCGCGAGCCGAGAGATTTAAACGCTGCATGGCGTTTTTTAAAAGCTCTGAACCGGCTTTGTCGATTTGTGCAAAGGTTCGCATTTGCTTCGACGACATTTGTGCATTGCAATATACGCCCTCGATATCTTTGAAACGTTCTTCCTGTATTTGACGAGCTTTAATAACCCGTTCGCGCACTTTTTCGCTTGGTTCGGCATCTTTCAATTCCGACAGTTTTTCGAATGGCACAGGCACAATTTCGATATGAATGTCAATGCGGTCGAGCAGCGGCCCCGAAATGCGACTCAGGTATTTTTGAACTACACCGCCACCACACACACATTCGCGGTCGGGGTGATTGTAATACCCACACGGACAAGGGTTCATGGAGGCTACCAACATAAAACTGGCGGGATATTCGATGGCAAATTTGGCACGCGAAATGCAGATTTTCCGGTCTTCGAGCGGTTGGCGCATTACTTCGAGCACGGTGCGTTTAAATTCTGGCAATTCGTCGAGAAAAAGAACACCGTTGTGAGCTAAAGAAATTTCGCCAGGCTGCGGAAAAGTTCCCCCGCCAACCAATGCTACGTCCGAAATCGTATGGTGGGGGCTACGAAACGGACGTTGCGAAATAAGCGAAGTATTGTTGTCGATATTTCCGGCTACGGAATGTATTTTGGTTGTTTCTAATGCTTCGTGCAATGTTAGTGGAGGTAAAATTGTCGGAATTCGCTTGGCTAACATCGACTTTCCCGCTCCGGGAGGGCCAACCATAATAATATTGTGACCGCCCGAAGCGGCTACTTCCATAGCACGTTTTACGCTTTCCTGCCCTTTTACATCCGAGAAATCAATTTCCGAAAGATTTATTTGATTAAAAAATTCGTCGCGCGTATTTACTATAGTTGGTTCGAGCGTTACGCTTCCATTAAAGAAATCTATTACTTCCGAAATATTCTCTACACCGTAAACGTCCAAATTATTAACCACAGCCGCTTCACGCGCATTTTGTTTGGGTAATATAAAGCCCTTATAACCTTCCTCACGGGCTTTTATGGCAATAGGCAATACGCCTTTTATGGGCTGCAAACTACCGTCTAGCGAGAGTTCGCCCATTATCACAAATTTTTCTAATTCTTCGGATTTTATTTTTTCGTCGCCGGCCAACATGCCTATGGCAAGTGCTAAATCGTAAGCCGAACCTTCTTTGCGAATATCGGCTGGAGCCATATTGATAACAATCTGCTTGCGTGGCATCTGATGCCCAATATATTGTAAAGCAGATGCTATACGTTCGTGACTTTCTTTTACGGCATTATCGGGTAAACCCACCAAAAAATACTTAATACCCTTACTTACATTTACTTCTATTGTTACAATAGTTGCATTAATTCCCTGAACAGCAGCACCGAAAGTTCTAACTAACATATTTATTTCTCTTAATTATTAAGGTAAAAGTGTATTTGATTTTTGACTATAAGTACACTTGTTGGCAAAATTATTAAATTATTCGGAATCTACAAACAGTAAAAACAAATCAAGCCGCAATTTTATGGTCGTTCCATAAACATTCTACCAATACCATTGTTTCAATGAAAAAACTAGACGCAATATGAGCAAAATATTTAATCCGCTACAACTGAAATCGGTAACCATTCCTAATCGTATCGGGATGCCACCCATGTGCCAATATTCTGCCGAAAATGGCATGGCTAACAATTGGCATTTAGCACATTACGGAGCTCGTGCTGTAGGCGGTGTTGGTTTAATTATTGTTGAAGCAACAGGTGTTTCTCCCGAAGGTCGAATTACACCCTACGATTTAGGTATTTGGCACGATGCTCATATTGAACCTTTAGCAGAAGTTGTTCAATTTATTCATGGAAATGGCTCTGTTGCTGCTTTACAATTGGCTCATGCCGGACGAAAAGCGTCGCACGATGCACCGATTAATGGCGGCAAGCAACTGAGTGCTGCAAATGGCGGTTGGAAAACGGTTGCTCCATCTCCTATTCCATTCGAGACTAATGAGATAGCACCAAAAGAATTGTCGATTGCCGAAATTGAAAAATTGATTTTCGACTTCCGACAAGCAGCGAAACGGGCACTGAAAGCTGGGTTTAAAATCATCGAAATTCATGGCGCTCACGGCTATTTGATTCACGAATTTTTGTCGCCACTCACCAATATCCGCACCGACGAATATGGTGGAAGTTTGGAAAACCGTTCGCGGTTACTGTTTCAAATTATTGATGCTGTGCAGGAAGTTTGGCCAGCAGATTTACCCCTTTTTGTGCGACTTTCAGCTACCGACTGGAAAGAAAACGGATGGAATGTAGACGAAACAGTACAATTGTGTAGCCAATTGAAAGACAAAGGAGTGGATTTAATTGACTGCTCATCGGGCGGCAATATATTTGATGCCAAAATGGATGTGAAACCATTGTATCAGGTTCCGTTTTCGGAAGCGATTCGAAAAACAGGCATCAGTACCGCAACGGTAGGATTAATAACTAACCAAGCGCAAATCGAACAAATTCTCGAAAACGAACAAGCCGATTTAGTGCTTTTAGGACGCGAATTGCTACGAAATCCATATTTTGTATTAAACCTAAACGAAAAAGACCAGCCACAATGGCCGGTGCAGTATGTGAGGGCGAGATAAAATATGGCAATTGTTCCTTGGAAGGCTATGCCCAAAAATTAGAAAAAGGAACATTGGAATTGTAGTAAATAACTAAAATAAGGGCTGAAAAAAACGGGAGGTTGTCTCAAAAGAAAGTTGAACGCAAATTTTCACAAATCATATATTATTGTTATTCAACATAATATAAAATATTGAAATTGTTAGATTTGTGAAACTTTGCGTAATTTGCGTTCAAAAAAACACTTTTGATACACACCGATGATTTGAAGCTCATTATCACCTATTCTGATGATAGGGCAAAGAAAGACAAGTATAACAGGGAAAAGGGTTTAAGAAAGCTTGGAAAGCAGGCAAAGACTGGTAAATTGACCAAAGACTTCAACGTCGAATCGAAGCTCATATATGTCTTACATTTACCGCTTATAAAGTATATAAGGAACTAGAAAGACAATTAAAAGAAAAGCAAGTACCTTACAGTGCAACAAAAGTTATTGAAATTGACCAAAGTATATTTGAAATAGAGATTAAAACACCAAAATCACAAGAAAATGTACGAAAAGTTCTATTGGTAAACCAAGAGCAAAAAAAATTAAACGAATTTCTTCAATTTGGGTGTTAAATCGCGGAAGTCAGGAAAAAGAATGCTCAACCTATAGGAATTTTGTATTAAAATTTCTGCATATTTATGTAAATCCTTTCGGATTTCAGTAATTTTTCCCACCTTTGCTATCCATTTTTTTTCAGAAAAAAGTATTTAAACAAAAAAGTATATGAAAAAACAGTTGATATTTGGCTTAATCGTTCTATTTTCAGTAGCTTCGTGCAAGGCTTCGGATAAAACGAAAACAACAGGCGATGTGGCAACCAAAAATGTGCAATTGGCTTGTGTGGCCTTTTATAACCTCGAAAATTTGTTCGATACGATAGATGGGCCGAATAATGATGCGGAATTTCTGCCTGATGGTACGAACAAATGGGGTGGGATGAAATACAAGGCGAAATTGAAAAATATGTCGTATGCTATTTCGCAAATCGGAACCGATAATTCGCCGGTTGGTGCTGCTATTTTGGGCGTATCGGAAATTGAAAACCGACTCGTGCTCGAAGATTTGGTGAAACAACCTGATATTGCAGGGCGCACGTATCAAATTGTGCATTACGATAGCCCTGACCGCCGTGGAGTGGATGTGGGATTGCTTTATAATCCGCGATTGTTTACGGTAACGAATAGTAAATCGTACCGTTTGGTAACGGAAGATACTACTTTTTTGACGCGTGACCAGTTGATGGTGAGTGGCTATTTATTGGGTGAAAAAGTGCATGTGATTGTAAACCACTGGCCTTCGCGCTCGGGTGGCGAAATGCGCTCGCGCCCCAAACGAAATTTGGCGGCAGGGCTTACGCGTTCTATTGTGGATTCTCTGTTCAAGGTGGATGCTAAAGCCAAAGTAATTGTGATGGGCGACTTAAACGATGACCCTATGAATGAAAGTTGCGCTACAATATTGGCTGCAAAAAAAGAGGCTTCGGAGGTGCAACCGAAGGAATTGTATAATGTTTTCTGGAAAACATTGGATAAAGGTATTGGTTCGCTTTCGTACAACGACCAGTGGAATTTGTTCGACCAGATTATACTTTCGCACGAACTAATAAACGGCGATAAATCGAAACTACGCTACTGGAAAAGTGAGGTTTTTTATCGGAATTTTCTGATCCAGCAGGAAGGGCGCTACAAAGGTACGCCACTGCGGACGCATGGTAGCGGCGTGTGGCTCAATGGCTACAGCGACCATTTGCCAACATTGGTATATTTGGTGAAAGAGAAAAAATAATTCCCAAATAGCTTAAACTACTACCGGCATTGTTTTATAAATTTCAGATTGTGGGTTGTATCATTTTTAGTAAACCGCAAATAATAAATACCATTGGTTAAGTGCGCCACATCGATTGTATTATTCAAAGCCTTTCCTATTTCAACTTTTGCTCCCGAAATACTATAAATAGCATAATCAATTATACCTATTTTCAGGTGCAGTTTATCAGTTGTTGGGTTTGGATACAAACTAATTTCATTCGATGTCAGATTGCTCTCCGTTGCGGTAGTTATGCTTCTTATCTTGTAATTAAAGGCCGTGTTATTATTAGCCTCATTGGTTTCGACAAAAATATTGTTGGCATCCATCGCAACTATCAATTTATACTCGCCAATAGGCGTATTTGTTGGTATAAAAATTGAAACTGACTCAGTATAGCGTGCATTCACAGCCATACTTCCGTAGGGTATGCTGTAATTTCGCAACACAATATCATTGATGTCAGCCACATCATCTTGCGACAAAAGAACCCGAATGATTGGATAATTTTGAAAAGAGAGAGGCACATTTCCGAAGTTTCCATATCGTACAGTAAGCGTAGGCGTTGCCATCCCATGCTGGTACTCGTTTCCATTGTCAAAGCGTACACTATCAACTCTCAGGTCTAAACTCCTACTCACAATTCGAATAGGTCGGTTAAAGTAATTGTTCGATTCGTTTGTTTCGGCAACACCATTGTTATAGTCGATAAAGCCTATCAGATAATAATCTCCACTTGCTTGATTCACAGGAATATTAACTGTAGCATTGGTTGTTACTGTGTTATTTATGGAGTTGGTAGCTAAACTAACATTTCCAACCACATCAATATCGTTTGCACTGTATTGGTTATCGGTCGACAAATAAATTTTGGTATAAGCCGTATTCCCAGCCACATAGTTGGTAGTGTTGCTTCCCGAATAAGTAATAACTTTACTTGTACCTGCAATTATTGAATCGGAGGCATTTACATTGGTAAATTGTCCTGAAAAATCGAAAGTTCTATCCAAAACCCGAATAGGGATTGCATAAATATTATTTGTTTCATTGCTTTCGGTAACAACACCATACCTATCGGCATACAAAATGATATACTTATCGCCAGCTAATGCATTCGAAGGAACTTCGACCTGAAGCGAGAACGGGAAATTAGGACTGGTGCTACGAGACCCAATAAACACATCGGTGGCTTGATACAGGTTATCCTCCGAATAATATATGCCAACTGTAATTCCACTTGTAACTGGCGAAGTATCGGTGCCAATATTCGACATGGTGGCATTTATGGTTATAGTGTTTCCTGACACAATTTCGTTTGTAGCAACCGAGTTAACTGTTGTTGAAACAGCTGTCATGCCCATATCAACATATAATGGTTTAAACTCAATTGGTATAATCATGTAATTGTTATTCTCATTTGTTTCGGCAAAAACTCCCGTTGGGTCGGTTACATAATACAAGTATTTTTTGCCTGGCAAGGTGGTGTTTGAGTTAAATGTGTAATTGAAATTTGCTAAGGCAAAAGAATTCTGCAGTATATTCGCCGATAGATTTCCGATAAGCGTTTTACTCGCTAAATTGGTAGTTGAATCGTTGGACAAATATAGATAAACTGATGTGGACACATCGCTGTTTCCTGTGTTGAAAACTTTTACAGGAAATGACCTTGCAGCATTATTTAATTTTACCACATAGCTTAAAGTATCCGAATTCAAAGTCAAGTCAACAATTCGTTCTTCAAGTTTTATAACCGTGTAAGCAGCGTTATTACTTTCGTTGGATTCAGCAAGTGTATTATTGAAATCGGCAACGGCAAATAGGTAATATAGGCCGGCAGAATTGGTTAAATTAAGAGTTCTGGTATATTGCAAATAGGCTCCTGCATCTATCGAACTGGAAATGTTTAATGCCGTAAGTTCTTGGTCGGTACTTGGGCTTAATACATTATCGTTCGATAAAAATAATTTAATTTGCTGACTACCTGTTGATTGTATGTTCCCATTATTCACAATTCGGTAAATTACATCTTTGCTTAACGACCTTACAACGTTCACGGTATCGGTCAGAAATAGCGAAGTTAAATCTCTGAATGGTGCATCTACCCGAATGCTAACCCACTTGAAGTTATTTGTTTCGTTGGTCTCATTGAAGCTATTATTTCCATCGGTTTTAATAATTAGATAGTAATTGCCCGGGCTTGTAGCATTTGTTAAGCTAAATCCTAAAGCCACAAGATTTGTTCCACCTACCGATATATTTGCATTTTTATTATTGTTGAGTAACAAAATATCAGCATTGTCGTAAATGCTGTCGGAGGATAAGTACAACATACTATTTACAGTAGCAATAGTTGTGTTGCTATTGTTTTTTACTGTATAGTTGAACGACATAAATGTACTATTATTAGGCACATTTTGGGGATAAGTATCAATGGTACTTACTGCCAAATCGTAATTAAAACCTATTACGTTCAATCGGGAAGTAGCAGTATTGTTGTTCTCAAACTTTTCGGCCACTACATTAGCCGCATCTGCTTCCAGAATTAAAAAATAGCTACCAGTAGAAACAGAAGCAGGTATTGTTAACGAGGAGAAAGTAACATTACGAGTTGCACCAGGATTAATACTTGAGGATGACATCGAGTTCGCATTCAATCTTAAATCATTGACACTCAAAATGCTATCTGTCGACAAGTAAATATTATTCCCAAAACTACCAACAGAAAGCGCTCCGTTATTTTTAAATACCGCCGAGGCGTAGAATGTAGTTGAAACATTCACCGGATTGGTATTTGAACTAAAGGAATTGATAGATATATCTCTGAACTGTGCTTCTATCTGAATACGTTTGATAAATATATTGTTTGTTTCGTTTATTTCGGCAATAGCATTTTGTGTATCAGTCATGGCTATTAGGTAATAAGTTCCGACCGCTGTGTTCGAATTTATAAAATAACTAATGTTTTCGGTTGTAGTATTTCCGGCAACCAAACCCACGGTTGAACCTGAGTTTGTTGTGCTAAAAAGAATATCCAAGGCATCGACAATACTATCGGTGGATAAATAATATCTATTTTTAAATCCAGCTACATTTACTTTTCCCGTGTTTTTTGTATTTATTGCAATTGAAACAGATGTGCCTCTTTGTACAACCGAATCGCACAATATTGATTGTAGAGCAATATCTACATCTAAACCTTTTACATAAACACGCTTTTTAATAATGTTGTTATTTTCGTTTGTTTCGGCTATCCTGTCTTGCATCGAACTTATTACATTACCATAATTAACTAGCGGATTATCCAGCCTAACAAAAAAATAGTAATCGCCCATAAGTGTTTGCGCCGGTACATTTATACGCATTTGGTTATATGTTCTTGTTTCGCCCGCATACCCACCACCGAGCCCTAAACCTCCTGCGCCTATATCTCCTATACTTAAAACCGAATCTTTCGAAAGTGCAAAACCATCAGAATAACCCACATGAATACTATCCGTACCATCAATAGTGTATGTATAATCAATTTCATTTTGTCCCAAAGTAAGCGTATCGGGAATGTTAGCCGATACAATTCTTAAATCTGTATTTGGGACTGACAAGGTGGTAGGCAAAACAAATATATTGTTGGTGTTTGTAATTTCAGGCAAAGCAAAACTTTGATTAATTCGATAAAAGTTGGTAATGGCAATAATGTAGTAATTGCCAGGCTCATAATTGCTTTGTAAAATGGCTGGAGAAGCCTGTCCATAAGAAAACGGGCTGCTTAAAAAAATCTCTCGTTCGGCACCCGGAGCAATATCGCCAGTAACCTGATTGGCAAGTAATAGGTCGCCCGCGTCATATATCTGGTCGCGCGATAAAAAAACTTCCGTATTTAATGTTGTTTTCAACGAATCCAAACCGATGTTTCGAACGGTTGCCCGAATAGTATTTGTATTGTTGTATCCTATATTTGCAGCAGTACTAAAAGATACATTTGTTATAGTCATATCTATTTGACCATACGAAACAACAGAAAATGCTAAAGCTGCTATAAATGCTAAAAGTCTGATTATCATACTAATAATTTTAATATTCTTTGATTGAAAAATAGAACAGGAAAAGTAAAGCGGCAATACGACAAATTTCGTATATGTGCAGCCTGTTTCATACGATTAATTGAAAATGAAGTAGAAGATTGGGCGAACCAAATCTTTGGAACGCCCAATCAGAAAAATTAATAAATAATACAAACGTTTTATATGGTTATCTATTAAATATTTATAAAGCAAACAGTGTTAGGGTTATATGATTGATTAGAAACTTACACCAGCTTTAATTCCCATATAGCTGATACTGCTTCCTGCATTAAGGTGTATGCCTCCGTAAATAAATTTCCAACGGACATTGGCACCAAAACCTAAATAATTTGAGTTTACACCAAAATTTTCTTCAGATGCAGGTGAAACAAGCGCATAATGATAGTAAATATCCGGACTTAATACTAAGCTTCCAATATTGATAAGTCCTCTTAAGCCAATAGGAATTCCAAAATAACCTTCGGCATTTGCAGCACCACCCGAAGAGGATGTGTTGTACATAAAGTATTTACCTTCGAGACCCCATACTAATCCAATTGGTAGGCTTGTCCAGTCTTTCCACGAACTAAAACGCAGGTACTGATAGCCAATTCCTAAGTCGACAATGCCGTTTTTTGGGAAATATATAAAGTTGTTTTCAGAAACTTTTCCTCTGCTTTCGAGTTTGCTGCGGTTTGCAAAACGAATGTTATAACCCGATATTCCCGATTTTTCGTAGTTGCCAAAGTTTTCGATACCACCGTTTATGGCTTTGAAAATATAATCATCTTTTTCAAATTCGTCGAACGACAAACCTGAACCCCAATTACCCGAACCAAAACTAAAGTTGCCTCCGCCACCTGAGCCATAATTCCCTGAGCTTGAACCTGAACCGCCAAGATTAATACCACTGAGGTTAATGTTCGATAATTTTGAGCTCTTTTTCGATGATCTTATTTTCGACGATTTGATTTTTGAGGTTTTTGCGTTAATTATGAGCGGATTGTCGCTACAAGGGCTTCCGGCAGGTAATCCTCCCAATCTGGATGCTTTTTGTAGTTTCGACAATAAATCGAAGTCCGCAATTACTTCGGGTATAACAACCGTTTCTTTCACATCGGCTTTTTTCTCCACCAAATCTTGTTCTACTCCTTCGCGTCCGTAAGTGTTTTTGTCGATAATTTTCACCTCTACTCTACGGTTTTTGGCGCGACCTTCGTCGGTAGCATTCGAAACCACTGGTTTTTCTTCGCCATAACCTTTAGCATAAATCCGGTCGTCAGCTATTCCTTTGGTTACCAAATAATTCTTCACCGAGTTAACACGTTCCTGCGATAAAATAAGATTCGATTCGCTGGATCCAATACTGTCGGAGTGTCCACCAAGCTCAATACTAATGGGGTTTTTCACCAAAATTTCGTTCAGTTTATCCAACGAAGGAAGCGATTCGGATTTTAAAGTAGCTTTTCCTAAATCGAAGAATATATTATCCAACTTAAAGGTTGCCCCTTTGGTAGCTCGCTGCACTTTGAAGTTTTTGAGCACATCAATATATTTTGTTTCTTCGGATAACCAAGCGTATTTCCGTTCGCCAATGAGCTTTTGAAGTTCGGCAGTGGTGGTGTTGTAGTTCTTAAACAAGGTTTCGTAAGCTGCAAACGAGCCTTTTAAATCGAACGATGTAGAAGTATTCAGTTCTTTCAACTCCGTATTATAACCATCGGCTTTGGCACTTAATTCGTCCAATTTCTTTTGAGCATCGACTCCTATACGTTCACGAATATTGTATTTTGGTAAAAATTTCGAAGGGTCTGAGAGGTCAATCTCTTCGGAATAATACAAAAAGCCTTTCATATTTATTTCCAACAAATATTTTTCGAAAGGTAAATTCACTGTATATGTTCCGTCGGTAATTTGCGAAGGCACAATGGTTTGCACAGCATTTGTGCGTAAGTTAGTAATGCGAAGATTTACAGCAGCTGCCGAATCTTTTTCGTTGGTAACTGTACCATAAAGTGTAATTGTTTGTTCCGGACGAGCAATTTCGGGCATTACAAATTGAAAAATGTCATATTGACCTGGCGCACCAACTTCGGAATATTTTACAGTATAACCAATTGTTCCTGTGTTATTTACCGTAATATCTTCGTCGTCCTGCAAGGTGTTAATATAACGTCCAAGGTTAATAGGTTCGCTCCAGTTTGTCCAGCTATCGTCCAAGCGTTTTACCATATAAATATCTTTTCCGCCAAAGCCTTTGTGACCGTCGGACGAAAAGTAAAGTGTTTTACCATCCGCACCAAAAGCCGGACGCGTTTCCGATTTTTTAGTATTGATAATTTTGCCTAAGTTTTGAGGTTTTGTCCAACCTTTGTCGGTAATTTGCGAAAAATACAAATCGTAACTACCTACTTGTCCAGCAAGTTTATTATTCGTAACATAAACAAGCGTTTTTCCATCGGGACTAATAGCAGCTTGTGCTTCCCACTTTTTGGTATTGATAGCTCCACCAATATTACACGGAACCGACCAACCACTTCCATTTTTAACAGAGTAAAAAAGATCGCCGCCACCAAAAGTTCCAGGATAGTTCCCGAACAAAATGGCAATGCGACCATCGGCGCTAATGGAATAAAGCGTTTCGTGCGAATCGGTGCTTAGCGCGTTGAAAACTACGGGCTCACCCCAAGTGCCATCAACCAGTTTATCCGAATAAAAAATGTCTTCGCCACCAAGTCCGCCTTTACGGTCCTCAGCCTTAAAATACATGCGATTACCATCCGACGAAATACGCGGAACAGACTCAGAGCCTGTGGTATTGATGGCACCTTTTACCGGAAACATAGGCGATTCCGAATCGTTTCGCTTCAACAGAGCAATAAACCAATCGGAGTATGCTTTGTCGGCTTTAGGGAATTTGGCTTTGTAGTTTTCCATAGCCTCGATGGCTGCCGGAAAGTTTTTAACTCCCAAATAGGATTTGGCCAAATTTAAATACTTCTGTGGTTTTGACGCCACTTCTTCGCTGTAAGCTGCAATAGCTACTGAATATTGTTTATTTTTAAAATACTTATCACCTTGCGAAAAGGAGAAAATACTTACAATAAACAAGCTTGAAAGTAGTAAAAGTTGTTTTTTCATTTTATTTTCGTTGATAGTTTTTCCTACTCGTTAGGCTTTTCGGTATCGCCCCGTTTTATTAATGGTATCGGCTCCACGTATTGTGATTTTTTGAAAAATCTGCCCCAAGCCCCTTTAGGGGTTTGGGGCAGCATTTTATTTTATTCATTCTTTAATTCACTCTAAACTTTTTACATACAATTCAAAAATAAACTCACCGTTTTTTTCTTTGATAAATAGTTCAACTACAGTTTTATCCGGTTGATTTTTATGTACATATATCTGGTTTCTACCATCTTCGGTTGTTCTAAAGCCATAGTTACTACCCAAAGCTGACTGTATCATACTCTGGGCTTTCTCGGCCTTTGTAGCAAATGTTTCGGCAGTCGCAATTTGGAAAGTAGGTACAACATAGAAAACAATACCCAAGGTGCGATCCTCGATAAAACTGCTGTAGCCGGGAAGAAAATACTTCGTTCGGTAACACGTAAAGCCTCTTCCGTAGTCGGTCTCAGTACCCATAATGGTTTTAAATCCGGTTTTAGCATCCTCTACAACCTTACGTAAAGCCACGCTAAAGTCATCGTAACTCAAATTGCTGTCGATAAGTCCAAAATCGTAAAATGCTTTTCTGGGTTTGTTATCAAATGCAGATTTTTTCTCGTTGGCATCGAACTCAAAACTCAGGTCTGTTTTACCACTCAATGTTCTCAACTTAAAATGAGCGCTGTAAAGTCGGACACTTTTGTCGTTAATAAAGTAAATGCTGTGATATTCTGAAACTTTCAGCATATCGGTGGAATATGTGGTGCTGAGGCCTGCGAAGCAGCTTTTTAATGAGCTAATCAAAGCATTCATTTTCTTTAGAGCTTCATCTTTCGAACTAAAAGTGCCAAAATCAGCTTTAAAGCTGAATCCATTATTCAACTTAATAATTCTACTCGAAGCAGCTTCTTCAATTTGAATACTACTAAAGTAGGTTTCGGGATATTTCACCGTATTGTCTACTTCCTTTCGGATGTCCAAAAATTCATTAGTTGCATCCTTCTCGATAAGAGGGATTGCCTGGCATAAGCTTAGTTTTTGGGAATGTAAAGGTGCTAAAATTGCCACAAAAGCGAGTGATGTAAGTATTTTTTTCATAAGCAAATATTGTTTTCAGAATTTGGAATATCTAACATTGCAAAGATATTTGCTCAAATGAGTGTTTACAATACGTAGAATGTCGTATATTGAAGGGCAACTTCTTATAGTCATAATTGATGTCAATTGGTTTTAAATAAATGCTTATCTATTGCATTGTAAATGTTTGAGTAAATAGAATTTAGCCTATCCTTTTGAACCTTATCCGAATCGTATATAATTTTCAGATGTTCATCTAATACTTTTTGCTTAGCCTTTAGTTCTATGATTCGCTCGTTCATAAGCCACATTTGCTTATGGTGAAGCTTTAAATTTCGGAGGTATTGTTTCATAGTTTTAAATACAAATTTAACTTGTAATTGCTAATGCAAAATTGATGGTTTTTAATTTTGCCCACAATACGAATAAATGCGTATATTTATATATTCGGTGGTTTTTTGTACTTTTGCAACACAACAAGTAATTCTGTACTCCTATGAATCCTCCATTTCTACTGCCCCATGACCAAATCCGTATTGTTTCGCCTTCGGGTGCTATCGACCCAATTTACATTGATGGGGCAATAAAGGCACTTACCAGTTGGGGTTTACAAGTTACCGAAGGCAAATTTGCACGTACTGAATACGGGCGTTTTGGTGGAACTAAAGAACAGCGGATTGCCGATTTGCAGACGGCGTTGGACGATGCGGAAGTAAAGGCGGTTCTTTGCAGCCGTGGTGGTTATGGCGTGGCACAAATCATTGATAAACTGGATTTTACAAAATTCAAGGCACATCCCAAATGGCTCATTGGCTTTAGCGACATTACCATTTTGCACAATGCCATTTCTAATTTAGGAATAGCATCGATTCATGGCATAATGGCAAAGCACTTAACGGAATTACCCGAGAATTGTGAACAGGTACAATTACTAAAAAATATTCTTTTTGACAAAATGCCGCATTACGAGTTACCAGCGCACGAACTAAATAGGACTGGAAAAGCCGAAGGAAAACTAATTGGCGGAAACCTTTCGGTATTGGTGGGAATGATAGGAACGCCTTTTGATTTGCCTTACGATGGAAATATGCTGTTTATCGAGGAAATTGCCGAAAAGCCTTACCACATCGACCGCATGATGCAAAACCTGCGTCTGAGTGGTGCATTAGCTAAAATTTCAGGTCTTGTTGTTGGGCAGTTTAGCGATTGCGACGAAGATCCGCTGATGAAACAATCCATTGCCGAAATAATACTTGATGCTGTAAAAGAATACCATTATCCGGTTTGCTTTAACTTCCCTGCCGGACATGTGGATTATAACCTGCCAATAGTGATGGGACAGGAAGTGGAAATGGATGTTTTGGAGAAGACAATTGTTTATTGTTTACAATAAGGTTTGATGATTTGAAAAGTTTGAGAGTTTAAAGTTTTTTTTAATGAAAAGAGTAGGGATTTTGTTCGGTTTGTTTTGTTTTTTCAATATTATTTTTGCGCAGCAAAAACAGGTATTGATAAAAGACACCACAGATAGCAATTCTATTGTAACTAAAGTACAAACCATAAGGGAGCTTGAAGTACGTTCCAAAATGGCTACTGCCAATATTAAATCGGGCTCGGGTGGGCTTGTAATCGATGTAAACGAACTCCGAAAGTTGCCGAATATTGTTGGCGATGCCGATCCGTTTAAGGCTTTGCAATATATGGGTGGCATTTCGCAGGCAGGCGATGCCAGTGCCAATATGAATGTGCGAGGTGGCAATAACGACCAGAATCTAATCCTGCTAAATGGCTGCAATATTCAGAACCCGACGCATGTATTGGGTTTGTTTTCGGTTTTCAATCCCGATTTAATGGATCAAATGCGGTTCTACAAAACGGGTATTCCTGCTGAATATGGCGGTCGACTTTCGTCGGTTATCGATGTCAAAAACTTTTCGAATATTCCTGATAAAGTGCATATAGATGGTGGCGTTGGGCTAATATCTTCACGCTTAGCTTTAAAAGTTCCGCTTTCGGATAAATTTTCGCTTTATGCTTCGCAGCGGGGCAGTTACATTGGTGCGTTTGTGGTTCCTATGCTTATTAAGGCGGGTATCAACGAAAAATTGGCACAAAACGATTTCGAATTCTCCGATACCAATGTCGGGTTTAACTACCGTATTACTTCACGTACAAAACTTTCAGGACATTTTTATAGTGGTAATGACCGTATTTCCATTACCGAAAATGCAAAATTTGCGCTCGACAACAATAAAAGCGAATGGGGAAATCGGGTCGCCGGAATTCAACTGCAGCATATTTTTTCCGAAAGATTTAGCATGGTGCACGCACTCAATAGTAGCGAATTTTATATGCGTTCGGGAGTTAGCTGGTTGGCAAACAACTATTCACTTCGTTCGAACAATAGTGCGTTGAGTTACAAATCCGACTTTGTGTATCAATTTAATAATCATACTATTAAAAGCGGAATTGAAGCATCGTTTAACAAAACTTTACCTGCTTTCATTCGTTTATCAACGGTCGATTCCTCTTCAGAAATACCAACCAACATTAATAAATCGGTAGAAATGGCTGTTTATATGCGCGATGAGATTGAATACGATAATTTGTTGGTAAATGTAGGTTTACGAGCTGGACTGCAACAACAAATTCAGAACGGGGAAGTTAACAACGTACTCAGCAACAACATTCCAAAATACACCGGATTAGAGCCGCGTCTGTTTAGCCGTTGG
This sequence comes from uncultured Paludibacter sp., assembly GCA_964511115.1. Taxonomy (GTDB): domain Bacteria; phylum Bacteroidota; class Bacteroidia; order Bacteroidales; family Paludibacteraceae; genus Paludibacter. Next base: position 15,878 of record CAZEEN010000022.1, read on the forward strand.
CTGATAAACGAGCAGTCGTCGGTTAAAGCATCAGCAAGCCGCCATATTCAGTATTTTAGCAGGGTTCCAGTATTGAATTTTGGAGTGCCACTCGAGATATTTGTGCCTGCATCAACTTCGATAAAACCTGCTTCGGTTTGGCATTTTTCGGGTGGATATTTTCGGAATTTTAATAACAACAGCTACGAATGCAGTGCCGAGCTGTATTTTAAATCGTTTCGAAATCTGATTGAATTTGGAGGAAATATGAATGATTTATTTGCTGCGGACAAAATAATGGAAGTGTTGTATCAGGGCAAAGGTTGGGCTTATGGAGCCGAGTTTATGGTCAGAAAAAATGTTGGAAACTTAACTGGTTGGATAAATTATACCTTGGGTTGGAATTACAGGCAATTCGATCAAATTAATGATGGGATAGCATTCGCAGCCACAACCGACCGCCGACACGACTTAACGGCAGTGCTTATGTATAAGCTAAATAACAAGTGGAGTATTAGTGCAACTTATTCATATGCCACCGGAAGTAGGCTCAATTTGCCTCGAAGCTGGTTTGTAATCGACAATAAGGTAGTGCTCGAATACTCGAAATACAATGCTTTCAGTATGCCCGATTATCATCGCTTGGATGTTTCGGCCAATTACAAACTGAAACCCTTTTGGAATGTAAAATCGGAGCTCAATTTTTCGGTTTACAATGTGTATAATCGGGCTAACCCATTTCAGGTGTATTTTCAAACTACAAACATTGCAAACAGTATGGATTTCAAAATAAAAATGTCGTACTTACTACCTATTTTACCTTCAATATCATGGACATTTCATTTATAAAATATAAAATTTCATTGATAAGTCAATATTTTATTATAAACGCTAAGAACGCTAAGTTTCGAAGCTGCAAAGGTTTTGTAATATATAATACCTTATGTGTACTTGTAATTTTTACTGCCTGTAATCCCGATTTGGACTATACGGTACGAGGTTACACGCAAAAAATCATAGTCGAAGGCACAGTCGAAACAGGTGAATATCCGCGTGTTTACTTAACGCTCAACGTACCGCTGTGGAAAACGCTCGATTCGGCCACGGTGCTCGACCATGTAATCCGATACGCCAAAGTTAGTGTTTCC
>CAZEEN010000022.1:17104-26528 GCA_964511115.1 uncultured Paludibacter sp.
AGACAAGCGCTATATCGAAACGCCAATTGTATTCAACAACGATTTGATATTGAATGGTGTTCAAAAATTTAACCTGAGCCCACAGCCCGAAAAGACTGATTCATCGTACCGCGAAGGCAAGTATTTTGCAGTAGGCGATATTGTTGACATAAAATTATGTACTATAGATAAAGTTTCAACACTTTTTTTCAACGATTTAAGTCTGTATTCAAGCCTATCCGATAATATTTTCACAAGCGAGGTAAAACCCATAAAATCGAACATAACCGAACCTGGATTTGGAATATGGTATGGAAGCGGTGTTCGTTACTTTCGGTGTGTGGTGAAGTAATTTCTTACTCAGTTGGTTATAAAAGAAGATAGTCTTGCTTTGGAGGAAGCAAGACTATCTACAATTAATTAATATCGATTTGATTAATAATCAAAATCGTTTTGCATATCTTCAACTTTATTGATAAATTTTTCAAAACCTTCCATAACGTATTCATCTACATCAACTTTCGAACCATCGCTGAGGATAAAACGCAGAGCTAGGTCGTACCATGTTTCTGTAACAGTAACATATTTCTGCTGGTTGTTATCCCATTGTTGCCATTCGTAACTATCTTCAATAACATACATCTCCACATCTGCAAATTTACGCTTGTCATCTACAAAAAAGGCTGTACAAACCATGTATTTATTTAAAATCTCAACTTCTTTTTCAGTACGTTGTTTGTCACTGAGTTTATCGTAATCAATAGCATTCATTTCTGTCATAAAACCTTTAAAGTCAGTTGTACCACCCTTAACAGCTATATTCATTACCTGAGCATAAACAGCAAATTCTTTAAAAACATCTTCGGGACCTCCGTTTTCAATTGCCTCATTTAAAGCATCTTCGGTAAGCGTACCTTTTACTTCGGCAAGCGATTTAAGCAAAATAGTTTTACCGTTTTTGAACTCATACGATTCGGAAGCAGTTTTCTTATCATTTTTAACCTCGGCTGTCCACTCGTAAGTTTCCATTGTGAGCGATTGTTTCACTTCTTTTGGTGTAGCGTCGTCATAGTATTTGCCACTAAAGTCAGCGCTCATCACTTCGCTACCATCTACAGTCATCGAAAAAGTGATTTTCGAAGGATACTTATCAATACCAACTTCTTCCAAATCCATATCCTCTGCATTGGGGATAGCTACAGTCGACTCTTCGTAAGTTACAGTAACAACTGCATTGTTCTTTTTGTTGTTTTTGGCTGTTTCCGAAGCTGGAAAACTCACAATAAGCTTGTTTGTAAGGCTTTTAACCAATTCAATCTCGTCGGTTGTAAAATTGTACTTGTATTCACCCCAAACTTCGTCTTCGCTTTTTACATAGCTTACACGCATTTGTTTGTCGAAGTTACTAAACGCTTTCTGACGTCTGTTTTTAATGTCCGAAACAAGTCGTTGCATGGGTGCATAATCAATTTCACCTCCGGTCATTTCAAGCATATTCATAAGTGTTGTCATGGCTTTTGTGTCCTGCAAACCTTCCATAGCAGTTACTAAATCCAATCCACTTTGTTCAATTTGAGCTTTTTGCTCTTCCACAGTTAGTTTCGAGAACTTTAGTTCTTTGTCTAAATCCAATTCAGTTTTACACGCATTCATTGTTAGGAGTATGGTTGCCCCAAACAATACAAATAATACATTTTTTCTCATTTTTCTTTTGTTTAAAATGTTAAATAGTTAATTTAATTATTTTGCCTACTCGTAAAGCTTTTCGGCTATCGCTTCCTACTCGGTTAATGGATTTTTTCGGGTGAAATTCCATTATTTTATTCCAAAAATTGCGTAAATCAATTTGGATTTGCAAATATACACAATTTTAGAGAAATTGGTAAAGAATGGCTAAATTATATTTAAATTTAATGAAAATAATAGTGCTGGGTTTATTCCTCAATTCCATATTTCTCACAAATAAACGAATCAGCTAATTCTTTAATCTCCCGCTTTATAGCCGAATCGTCGATATGCTCTAAATCAAATGCTTTTTGGATGTCAATAGCAGGGGTTATATAATCTACTTTGTCGTTTTTGTAAACATAAAAAAGTACCCGAGTTTTTTCAAAAACGGGTTCTACTAAAAATGTCTGGTTAAATTCGTTACGTGTCATTAGTGTATAATATTAAGGATTTTATGTGATTTGTATTCTGATTTTGCTTCGAAAATGTACTCGTACAGTATTTCGAGAAATTGGAAAGCGATTCACATCGCATTCCAATTTGTGGTTATAGTATCCGTTTTTCTGAACCCAACTACAACCTATAAACTATTGAATATGAGATTGTTATATTATTGGTTTAAAGCGATTTTATATTTTCCCCAAAAGGTATCTTTCAAAAATGTTTTGTGTGCAATAGCTGGTACAAACATCGTTTGAATATTTTTCATTTCTCACCTCGCTACTCCTACAATTTTGCGTTTTTCTTTGTTGCATACGGCATTTTCTTTTGCTTGTCCTATTTCCACAATGTTGCCAAATTTGCCCCATACGGGTGCATTGATGTAGGCTTGACGGGTGTTTTCGGGCACTATCAGTGTGCATTTCGAAATGTCGGTACTTTTAAAAATATCGCAATTGGTGCTACATGTAAGTGGTGTTTCGTGCTCCATTTGTATGGTGTGGAGTTCGGGGCATTTGGCAAAAGCACGATAGCCTATGCTTGTTACCGACTCGGGTATGCAGATGGAATGTAAATGTCGGCAACCTTCGAAAGCCAGCATATTGATGGTTTTCAGTTGCTCGGGCAATTGTACCGAAAGTAAACGCGAGCAGCAGTAGAAGGCTTGAATGCCAATTTTAGTTACTGTTTTGGGTACATTGTAAACGCCTGTTGTAAATATTGGGCAATGCAGCAAAGTGGTTATTTGTTCGTCGAACATTACGCTGTCGATGTAAATTAATGCCATAAGAATGTTTTTTAGACTATTATTTTATAAAGCAAATTGATTAATAAAAACCATTCTGTGTAGTAGTAAATACTACATTTTAAACAATCCATTTTAAATTGAAATAAGCTTGCTGCATTTCTGCAACAAGCTTTAAAGAAATTTTTAACCACATAGAAGTTCAAAAGAGAAAATTGAATCTCTTTAAATTACTTAAATAGTTTCGAAACCTTCAGTTTTTTAATTTGATTCTGTATTTTGCTTTTTTACAAAAAAAGCAGCATCAGAATAGCTATCTGCCATAGTATATGTATTAATTACATTTATTGTAGGCACACCACCTACAACGTTTAGTTCAAATACTCTCCATGTATTACCATTTCCGGTAAAAGCAGGAGCAACATAACTTCCCATTATCCCATCGTGGTTGTAAATTTCAACCTTGGCTGGCGATGTAGCTATGGCAGCACCCCCTGTTGCCGTTTTATCTGAATAGTTATGAACTGAGTATCTGTAAGTTCCATTATACAATGATGAAATGGTTACAGTTTCAGGACCATAACTACTCGTGTCATCAACATCTAACATAGAACCTGCTAGTGAAGGTGCTTTATTTGAAAAGAAAATGTGAAACTTGCTATTATCAGATGAAGGGCCTGTGAAATGCGTGTCAAGATCACCAGGAGTATTTCCCCAAGTCAAAACAATTCTTATTGAATTAACCGGTGGTTGTTGAACTAAAGTCAATTGTGTGAGTTGGATTTGACTATTGCTAACATCCACATTTTGAGTCCTGTTTGGAAAATATCCGCTAGCCTCAACTATCACTGTATAATTGCCTTGAGGTAGATTTGTCAGATTATAATTTCCACTCTGATCAGTTGTTGTACTGTATTGAGCATTTACACCTGTTGTAGCGTTAGGATCATTTGTCAAACTTACTAAAGCATTAGCAAGACCTCTACCTGTTTGTGAGTCAATAATCACCCCTGAAATAGTAACAGAATTGCTAACAAAAGCAGAGGGTTCACCAAGATATCCATCGGTTAATGTACACGAGGCCATTAACGAGGTTATCACAACGAAAATAAATATATTCTTTATCATTTTTGTTTAATTTATATTATTGTATCGACCAGTAAAATAATTAGTTAGTACTTTTTTTCTGTAAAAAACAACTGCTAAATTGCTTGTCGTACAAATTTGATTATTTTATCAAAAGTAAAATATAAGATATAGTTTACTTCCATAATTCCCTGAACCTAACTGTAATGATCTATTCCCTGGTGTTAGTAAGATGTTACGTCTTTCTATTTCGTTGGTATATGGATTCAAACCTTCACGAAGCAAATACGACGAACTTGCTAAAGAGTAGTAACACATTAAATTTACTTCTGAACCTAATGCTACTTTGGGCATGATAAAATATTCTACTCCGGCACTAATCATTGCACCTGCATAAAAAACATCGCCATATTTTTTTTCTAAGGTACGATAACCTGCGGCATCGAAAGCAGGCATAATTGCCGACATTGTTGGTTTGCTGTTAACAATAGTTATTGCATTTGCATAAGTATAACTATCAGTCTTTGTCTGATATGCAAACAATAAATCACCACTGAATATACCTTGAATTCTGTTTTTACCCACCCTATATTCTAAACCACCAGAAAATGACCCACCAACATTTAGTGAAGTTTTTTGATCAATTAGTTTATGGTCTGAAAAAGGGTCAGTAATAGCCAACACATCCGAAATGACATATTCGCGTTCAAAATCGGTATTTAATTTTACACCTAAGTTCATCCTATAGGCAATTCTGTCAGTTTTAAAGTACTTTGCCATAATTGACAAATCGGGTTTTGGAGCATAATTCAGATTTAGAACTTCGCCACCCATGGCATCGATCGTGTTTTTAGTGCCGTTAGTACCATAACCATTAAATGCGTTACCAATAAAATTAAGAATAGGAACAGCATTTATACCTATAGCAAAATCGCCTGCTTCAGGTAGATATTGTTTGTTGCTATTCTTGGAGGATTTCAGCGTATCCGGCTTTAACAAATCCTGAGCAGTTACTTCTAATACAAAAAGTAACGAACAAAATATGAATATATATTTTCTCATCTTTTTGAATCTTATTAATTATTTGTCCAAATATAGCTACTCCATCCTGTTGGTGTAGTTGTTGGTATAAAGTACATATAACAGTCTTTGAGTAAACAGTTACCATTTACAATTGCAACATTAGTTGATGCAACACTACCATTGTAACTTCCTTGTATAGTAGTAGCTGCTGCATTTATAGATGAATAATGAACAAAGTTTGTAACTTTTGCAACTGAAGAAGTTAAAGAAATGGGTATGGTACTGTTAGTTGAGGTATCGACAACATAGTTTACAGGGAAATAGATTGAATATTGACCAGAAGCTGTTGTTATGCCTTTAAATGTTTGTGAGCTGACTGTTATATCAAATGGCTGACTTGGAGCTATTGTCCATGATGCATTTGCCCATGTTGCAGGTGTAGCAGTGTTTGGTGCACCTTCTACTGCTTGTTTTATGCCACCAATAATATTTACAACACCTTTCTTACCATAAATTTGATGCCAACCAATCAGATTTGTATTCCAATCTTTTACACCTGTTAAATCTAATGGGGTAAATGTTTTATAAATGCTCTCCAGGTTATACGAAGTAGAAAATTCATTTATCGATATGATTTTGTTTGAAAAACTATAATAGTTTGCTGTGTACCAGCCTGTTAAATTTGCAGAAGTTCCATTTGACATGTAGTGTGTATAATTTGTCACTCCCCAACTGTCAACATTTACTGATACAGTTAAATTCATATTTTTTTCGGGCAAAACCAATGGAACTACATATTTTCCGGCATTATCAGTTGCAAGGTCAAAAGTCTGAGTTCCATAAGTAGCTCCCATATTAATTGTTACTGAAAGTTTTTTGCCTGATGAAGCAGCATATTCCCCACTCAAATACGATTTTTCTACTGCATTATATACATATCCTGTTAATGTAATTGGGTAAAGGTAAACATCCGGATTAGGCTGACTCCAACCGGCTAATTGTGTTGTAAAAGTTTGAACAATATTTGTTGGTGTAAAGAACGTATTCATTGTTTTTACAGTATAGTCTATCACTTCTTCAATGTCCTGTTTAGTGGTTACAGATTGATTACTGCTTACACCATAAATTCCATTTAATACAGTTTTGTCAGCACTCGATGTATAGTGTTCGTAGTCTGCAACATAATATGACAGTGGCTGGAAGGTAGCGGTAATAGATTTTTTTCTGGATGAAACAGGTATTTGTATACTATAATTTCCATTTTGGTCAACAGTAGTTCCGAAGTGCATAATACCTCCTAATTCAGGATAATTAACCTGCACATCAACACTCTTTCCTGCAGCAGCTCTAAAAGCACCTGCCCTAAAGCCTGTTTCATAAGCTGTGTTTAATTTACCAGAAAATTTAATATAATCTGTATAAGCTTCAGGGATTTCAATTGGCGTATAATTATAATTAATGCTTAAAATTGACAATTTACCATTTGTCAAACTTAAATTTTGAGTGAATGAATATACTACTTTTTGCTGTTTAAATTGTGGTGAATTAGTAGTCATTTTCTCATAAACAGATCTTTGTGATTCAAATTGCTCCAATCTCAAAGTAGCACTTGTATTTCCCTGACTTTTTACTGGCACTATAAACTTAAACCCGCCTTGGGCATCAATCACAGCACTGTAAGAGATAACACCTGTTGAACCCGGCTTATATTCAGAACTCTGAATGTCAAGGTAAATATTTTTACCAGCTGCTAATTGTTGTTTATCAACAATGTAGTTGTTGACAAATTCCTGTCCCGTGCTATAATACACATTTCCCTGAATAGTAGTAGTAGCCTTAAAACTATCCAGAGTAAGTTCTTCTTCACTTGTTTGGCATCCTGCAAACAATAGGGTAAGCAACATTGCATTAAAAAATAAACTTAGTTTTTTCATAAAAAAATTAATTTAATTGATTGATATTTGATTTTTTAAAAATGTGTCTGTTTTTTAGATATTTGAGCCAAGAGCCAAGAATCAAGACTTCGTATTTTTTAATTGGAACGCAATTCACATCGCATTCCAATTTGCTTTTCCCAAAAAAAGCATTGATAAAATTTATGAAGAAAATTTAGTTGTAAAACTCTTTCTGTTGCGGTGTAACCTTATAGTTTTTTCTTGCACTTTCGCGCCAAACGTCATTGTAATTGTTGCTGTAACAATCATCAGTAGGGTAGAATTCTTTTTCATATAAACATGATATTATAGTTAGTAAATATAAATGTTCGAAAAACGGGAACGGTTAATGAATAAACTTCCAAAAATATACTAAATTTTTCGGAATAAAAAAATTAACATTTTTGAATTGCACAATTCAAAATCGTTTACACCTGATAATAAACAAATTAAGTATTTGCAAATAATTTGCAAACATATACTTTAAAACCAATAATTGTGTGCCAAATCGTAAAAATTTTAGGTCAAATCGTAAAAACTTTCGTTGAAAAATGAAATTTTCGTTCAAATGTTGTAGATATTATTATTTGCAAAAAAAAACATCAACAGCACTAACGAATTTTTTAAATTCATCCGGTTGTTGATGGTTTGCTTGTAAAAAACTTGTAAACAACATAGATAGTACTAATTCGGTTTATATTCTTGTGAACTTATGATTACAGTTCTGCTAAATCGTTCGTCTTATTATTGTCTTCGGTATCATTCAATTTGTAAAGTTCGTGGAAAGTTTTAATCACCAAATCGGATTTAGGTCCGCTCCGGCCTTCGAACAAGGCTCGCGATACCGTTTTGCGACTGCAATTACACAGTTGTGCGAGTTCGCCGATGTATCCGTGGCGGGGAGTATCTGTAATAGATATTTTGTTCATAGGTTTATTTGTTGTATATTTGCATAAAATGTCTCATTTGAGACATTACTACATTTAATCTTAAATCGTAACATATTGAATTACAAGGTTTGTTTTTTTGACAAAAAACAACATAGTTTTTCATTATTTCTTATACAGCTGCAAATATAGTAGAATAAATTCTATTACAAAACATTTTTGTTAGAAAAAATGCATATTTGCAAATATTATTTATGACAATAAGAGAGCGGGTTCTATATTATCTTGATTACAAATCGATTAGTAAATATCGATTTTACAAGGAAACAGGTATTTCGAATGGATTTTTGGATAAAGAAGGTTCTATTGGAAGTGATAAGTGTGTGATTATTTGCTCGTGCTATCCTGAAATTAATCCCGAATGGCTATTGTTAGAAGTTGGGTCTATGATAAAAACTACTTACAATGACCCTGACCACAACTCCCTATTGAATATTGTAGCCGAACACAAAGTAGATTACATTCCAAAATCGAAGAAAAAATAATTTTCACAATCCCAACTTCGCCCGCAGCATTTTGTAACCGGCTTGGCTTACTTTCAGTTGGTGACCATTTTTGAGGGTAAGTTGCTGACTTTGTTTGTCGTACAGCTCCACGCGGGCAATGGCTTGTATATTCACAATGCACGTACGATGTACGCGGGCAAACAGCGAAGTGGGCAGACTTTCTTCGAGCGATTTCATGGTTTGCTCTTTCAAGTACTTGCCATTGGAAGTGAAAATTTGCACATAATCGCCATCGGATTGTATGTACACAATGTCCGACACCATAACGACATGTATTTTCGTGCCCGATTTTACGGCTATTCGCTCAATTATTTCAACAACGGTTTTCTCGTTTTCAAAAATCTCGGTTTGTTCTTCAATCGGAATTTCGATGTTTTCTATTTCGCAAACTTTTAAACTAAAATGCTGTAAAAGAAGTATTATTACCAACAAAGAAATTAAAATACGAACCGGAATAAACGATAGCAGTAAACCCGAACCTTCGAAGGGAATATACATGTAAATGCCAACGCCAGCACCAATGATTATGGCTACCGACAAAAGCACCAACGCTGCATAAATAATAAATTGTTGGATTTTGCTTAATGTGTTGAAATTGGCATATTTAAGTGTGTTCCAAAGTAAAATGGCAATAAGCGTATACAAAGTGGAAAAAAGCAAAGTATCGGCCACCAAGGACTCAAAAGGCACGGGTAATACAAAGCCAATTGTTAGGATTTGCAACAGCGCAAATCCCAACAACAGCGCAATTAATAGCCACCAGCCCGAAAGCAGTTGAAAGAATCGTGATAGCATACTGTATTAGTTTCGCAATTCGCCACCACCAAATACACAAGCACCTGTAATAAGCAATTTACGTTCGGAATTATAGTTCGTTACTTTTATTTGACGTTTGTCTTCGAATCCACCAAATACCGCATCGATATTTGTTTCAACAAACCAATCGTTTGGGATAATAACCGTTACGCCACCAAAAACCGCATTTACTTCAAGTCGCGAAGTGCCTTCGGCTAAATTGGTGTGGCGCAAATCGAG
>CAZEEN010000023.1:0-25794 GCA_964511115.1 uncultured Paludibacter sp.
TACCGCCACTTGTGCCAACAACGTGTGTATAAGCATAATGCACATTGTAAAAATTGAACGTTGCACTAAAGTTCGGGTCGCTTGGGCCGGCAAAAAAGTTCAGACAACCATCGAAAGCCAAAATAGCATCACCTTGTTCTACAACTGGCTTTACTGGTGCAAAAACAAATACATCGTCGTAACCATATCCACCTGTAATAGCTTTGAGCTCTTCCACTGGATTTTCCATTTTACCCGTATTAATATATTTTAAATCAATACCACGCGTAGCAGCAAAATCAACCGAAAGAATGGTTGCAGCACGGTCGAGACGAGTTTGATCCACATCGGTAACTACACAAACGGATGGTTTACGGTCGTCGCGAAGAAGTACGTAGTTGATTGCAGCCAATCCCATTGGACCAACGCCGGCCAAAATAGCCATTTTTCCACCATCAACGATATCCATTTTGTGTTCGTAACTTCCTGGTGTTGTGTGGTAGTTGGCATGCATAGCGCCAATCACACACGAAAGCGGTTCGGCTAACGACGCAGGATAATAACCTTCGCCCTTGTAAGCCAGCAAGCAGCTTTTTTCCATCACTTCTTTGGGAATTACCACATAAGTTGCATCGCCTCCAATGTGTTGATAGCTATAACCCGGTGCGCTTAAAACACCTACTGGGCCATCTTCGTAATATAGAGCAGGTTGAATGGAAAATTTATCGCCACTTTTGAACTGACTTGCCCATTTAGCACCCACTTCAACAATTTCACCGGCAAACTCATGCCCAATGATAATCGGATTTTCAGCGATATCATTCGGGATACGTTTGTGGTCGGTAGCCTGCGTAGCTGCTTTGTACGATGACATACATAACGAATCTGAAACTACTTTTGCAAGTATCTCATCTTCTTTAATCTGCGGCAATTCGAACTCTTCCATACGAAGATCTTTTTTGCCATATAAACGGATTGCTTTTGTTTTCATATAACTCAGAGGTAAGAGGTTAGAAAGTAAGAGGTAAGTAAAAGACCTCTCTGCTTAAAACCTCGATTTATTAATTATAATTCTAAAAGTAAAAGATAAAATACAAATTGCTTACTTTCTTACCTCTTACTTTTTCACTTACTAATTTACGAAAGCATCACCTGCCCACCGGTAATTGGCAATGCTTGTCCTGTTTCGCCACATTGCTCCATCAAGTACAGTGCACCTTTGGTAACATCTTCGGGAGAGCAACCTTTTTGCAACGGAACTTGTGCTAAATAAAACGCTTTAACATCGTCAATAGTTTTTGCACCTGGCACTTTTCCAGCATTTAAATATTGAACAAAAAGTCCATTTTCAGGGTCGCTCCACAGTGGGCCTTCGTAAAAATTACCCGGACAAATTGAGTTCACCTTGATACGGAAAGGAGCCAGTTCCAATGCGAAAGATTGTGTGAGACCAATGCCGCCAAATTTGCCTCCTGCATAAGCAAAGTTAGCTTTGCTACCGCGCAATCCCGATTTAGAATTTACCTGAATAATGTCGGCGTAATATTCTGGAGCATATTTGGTTTGCAGCTTCATTACTCGGCTTACAACTTTGGTACAATAGAAATAGGCATTGTAGTTGATTTTTGTTACAAATTCGAAATCTTCAGGTGTCATATCTTCCAATCCGCCAGCACGAAGCACACCTGCATTGCTAATAAAAGTATCGATTGCTCCAAAGTTACAAATAGTTTCGTGTACGAGATTTTCGATGCTTGGAATTTCGCTTACATTGGTTTTTACAAAAATAGCACGATTGCTTTTTGCCATACCATTGAATCGTTCCACAGTAGCACGACCAACTGTTTCGTTCATATCGGCCACTACTATGTTTGCACCTTCCTGCAACAAGCAGCGGGCAATTCCTTCGCCAAAGCCCTGTGCAGCTCCGGTTACAATAATAGTTTTATTTTCGGCACGGCCTTTTGAAGCACCTGCTGCCACACTTCTGCGGTAATTTTCCACTTCCCAGTTGTCGATAAAGTCGATTTGTGCTTGCGTCATTGGGTGTGCTCCACCAAACGATTCAGAGTAGTATGCAATTTTCATGGCATCTTCAAACACGTCCAGCAAAATATCACATTGAGCAGCATTATCGCCTACAGCCACTAAGCCAATTCCTTTAATAAGAATTACTTTGGGTTGATACCCAAACTTAGCGGTAAATGCAGGAATTTGTTTTGTAGCTTCAGCCAACACAGCTTCAGGTTCTTCGTCGTTGAGGAATATATAATTCGATTTGCAATATACAATCGCATCCGGAGTAAACGGTTTTGCAATTTTAGCTTGCGCTTCTTCGGTGTCGTAGAAATGTTTAACCAACGTATTTTTGCGCACTTTCAAAGTTTTCAGTCCTTCTTTCGAAAGTATCATACGTATAGCCGGAAGTATCTGTTCGGTGCAACTACAAGTCGCACGTTCTTCAGTTGGAACAAGGAATTTTACAGCTTTTTCGAGTGTTTCAAGCACTTCTGTATAAATCACTTTTATTTCTTCAATGCTATTGGCAGCCACAAAAATTCCGTGATTTTGCAACCAGATAACCTGTGGTTCTTCGTTGTTTGCAGCACGATATGCAATAATGGCATCCTCTACTTTTTTAAACAACACATAACCCGGATCTGTATATTCAATATACAATGCTTTCGCTCCAAACAATTTTTTCAAATCACTTTCGGCATTGTTGGCGCACATCAAACCATTTACCAATGTTGGGTGCATGTGTACCACAAAGGCGTAATCAATCACATTGTGCATCGACGTTTCTACCGATGGACGTTTGCCTTTGGTAATGGTAGCATCAGCTAAATCATTCTTCACTTGTTCCTCACGTTCAGCAGCATTAGCACTGTACACCTTATCTGACATAAGGTTGAGTTTGGATCTATCCAGCACTGCAAAACCATCTTCGGTAATAGTTGCCAACGACGAACCGCTAGCTTTAACCCAAAGTTTCTCTGCATTTTTATACGATGTATTTCCACCGCCTGCAATTACAAAACGGCTATCGCGACCGTAGAATTGCGATATTTCGATTAGTTGTTGTATTTCTTTCATTTTGTTTGAACCACAATAGGCACATAGATCACAAAAAAACTTGAAACCTATTTAATTATGAATTGTGAATTATGCATTATTAATTAATTCGTCTCCCAATTTTATAAACTCATCCCTTTTACTTCTATCTGCTTGTCCATTAGCATCCACATAACCGCGTAATCCTTGTGCTACCAAATGTTGATGTGCCGCTACGACGCAAACACCTTCGTAGTTGATTTGCATCAAACGGTCGGTAAGCGGTGTACTGTTTCGTGCAAAAAGTTCAATCGGTTCCATGGCTGGCGTGTTATGCTCACTACCAAATGTTACCACAAAGCCTTGCTCGTGCAGATACGAAGCATATTTTTCGAGTAATTCAACACCGTTGCGGGTAGTAATAAATTCTACCGAATGAAAACCGCGCTCAGTCAATTGCTTAGCGACACGTTCCAAATCGCCTTCGAAGTCGGTATAACCGCCTTTGGCATCGTCGGCAAGGAAAGGATAAGTTGGTATGCCACCACCCGCCACGATAATATCGCAAACGGTTTGCATGGGTAAAAATGCTTTTGGATCTTCGGGAACAAACGCTCCCCCACCCGCTTTGAGCATATTGCCACGTATTTCGTTTTCCACTCCGGCAAAATCATACACATGTGACTTCAATTCTTTTCCTCCAAAAAGTTTTGTAAAAACTTCCTTGATTTTGGTCTCAGCATCACATACATCGTACACTCTCAAACGCAATGCTTTAGCCAAATGTCGTTCGCGAATTAGCCCCGTAGTCAATTCATTTTTAATCCATTCAAAGTCGAGTATGAAACCTGCATTTATACTGTCTAATATCTCGTTCACTTTAGCACACATGGCTTCCACCTGTGCATTCGACTCTTTAATAACTCCTGCCAACTGCGAAGCATAAGGCTCGTCGAGTTTGAAAGGAGACAAAAGTCCTTTGCCACTCAAATAGGTACGACCGGGATTTCCGGGGTCGTTTACACGTAAACCTGCTTTTTGGTCTTCTTCGTTCAAACTGATAAACTCAATATTAAACAAAGGATACAAACCACGAGATTTACAACCTTCAGCCCATGCCGCATATCCAGCTGTGCTGTAAAAATCATTAATTCCTACTACTTTTATTCCTTCAGATACAGCCATATCGAGTGCTTCGTCGATATTTTTAAAAGCACTAAACGAATTTGGTGTGTGAAGGTGAGCGTTTACTTTTGAAATTGTCATTATATTATTTTGTTGATTTTTGCTTTAAAAATTTGTTTTTCAAATTAATGTTCGTATATTTGCTGCCTATAGACCTAAGAGACTGTACGGTTTCTGATGGCCCTGAACAAAAATCCTCGGTTTGTAACAGGGGGTTTTTTATGCCTCATTTTCAGAATTATATCCTATTCGCTTACGTTCGCGCTGATTTGTTTGTTGTAAATCTTTTTGCATTAAATAGTTAATTGCCTCGTAAACATCTGCAAATTGTTTGTCATAAACACTTTCAAGTTCCTTTATTTTATCAGTCAAATCTTTGTGAGTCAATGCATATTGCCTTATATATACAAAAGCACGCATAATGGCTATATTCATATCAATAGCTTTATCACTATTCAATACACTTGAAAGCATTGATACCCCTTGTTCGGTAAAAGCAAAAGGCATATATCGTGTACCACCTCTTGAGTTTGAGGTGCTAAAATTGCACCTCAAAGATTCCCACTCTTCTTTTGTTAGTTCAAACATGAAATCTGAAGGAAATCTTCGAATATTTGCCCTTACTGCTCTTTTAAGGTATTTAGTTTCGGTTTCATAAAGTTCTGCCAAATCAAAATCTAACATTACCTTTTGACCTCTGATTTCAAAAATCTTATTTTGAATTAGTTGAAGTTCCATATTTTAGTAATGATTCTATATCTGTTACAATAGTGAAATACATTTTACCATCATTTGCTTTCATTTTCAGTTGTCCCAATTTATGGGACAACTCACTTCCTTCTTGCTGTAGTTTTGTTTTTAGTGCATTCCAATACTTACGTGGTCTTGGACTTTCAGTTAAAACTTCTACAATATCAATAACTGAAAAATACCATTTCTCTTCCGTTTCATCCCAATGTGTCCGAATCTTTTTCGATTCAAATAGTTTAATGCTGGTGTTGGTTTCCATATTAAGATTTACTTAGTAACAGATAAAAATGAAATCGCATTGTTCACCAATTGCAAGATTCATCATGAATATCAAATAAATCCCCATATTTCCTACTATTCATCCCGCATAATGTATAGTAGTCAACTAATTTATTTAGTATATTTTTTATGTATTCTTGATGGCTAATATACATTTTATCTTTATAATCATTATAAAATTCTTCAAATCTATAATAAGGAACTGGAAATACAATATCGAACCAATATGAAAAACCATCTTTAGTAGATTTCCAAGAGAAAGCATTCCTCATAAAAGCAGCAAAATTTTTAGCATTTTTAGTATCATTTACAAAATGAGCAAGTTGATCTTTTGATGTTATTTTTTGTTCCAATATTTCTATAACTTTATCATAGATTTTTCTATCCTTCAACTCTAATAAGTATTCGATTTTAATACTTGAAACAATTAAGTCTTTCATTAAATTAAAAATTTATATACTGCTAATATGAGAATGACAATCTTAAATTTACTAAAAGATATTTTTAATATTTCATTTTTTAATACTAAACTATTAATTTTTGAAATTAAGTCTCCAATCATCCTTTTCCGAAAATTCATACCAATTATTATCTATACCTTTTGAAAATTTATTTTGAGTTAATATTTCAAAGTATCTATTTTCAAAATATGCAATAAGTTCTTCTAAGTTATTTGATAACTCATTTTCTTCATCATAAATTATTAAATTATTAATTCTAGTATCAATTTTTTTTGCATAAGGATAAGACAAGTCATCAAGAGATAAAACATATTCATTAATGTCATAACAATACCTTAATATAATACTTTCACGACATTTACAACTAGTAATCTCTGTCAATAATCTTTTAATTGTGAAACCACTTATAGTTCCAACTAAAAAAGGAATGGTTAATCCATAACCAATAGGTTTTTTAATCCTACAGTAATAATTAATTATTGAAAACCATTCATTTTCTACTATATCAGTTGACATCACTATATAAATTAAAAAATATCTGATTCATAAATTTCCCTTAAACTATAATAATTCTCAGATCTGATTATTGCTTTTTTTAATCTTTCCGAAAAATCTTCATATTCAATTAAAAATCTTCTATATGATTTTCTTTCATCAAAAGAACCAATTGCTAATAAAAATATTGATCCAAAACCTCCAATAGCAAAATATAACGATGAAATTACTGCCAAAAATCCGATAAATCCATCCAACCTTTCAACAAATGAAAAAAGTAATGTCAAAGTACCGCCAATTGGTAAACCTAAAAGAATATAATCTATATATTTATAATCTTTACTTTTATCAATAGTTTCAGTTATTCTAATATTAGGATTTTCATTTAATATTGATTTGTATAAATGATATTCTTCTTCACTTATTAACTCAGGTTTTTGAAATTTATGTAACAAAACTGGAATCTGAAATCTTAACATAATATGCTAATTATTGAATGTTTATAAAGTAAAAAACAAAAGTAGCAATTTCAACCCAAAATCAAACAATCCTTCAATCAATTAAATACAATTCAAAGCGCAGATATAACTCCACGCTTTGAAATTCTTTTTTATTCCCCGCAATTTATCCCGATTCTTTTATCGGGAGGGGTTAGGGGTTCTTTACACTCCCAATTTCGACCTCCGTACAAACTCAGCATCGGTAAAGTTCTGACCTGCGATATAACCTTTCAGCGGTTGGATACGTTCGTTAATCATATCGAGGAACCACGATGGTTGAGCGAAGAATGAACTTTCCAATTCGTAAGCCGGTGTAATCCAGTTGCGTGAACCTAGCACACAAACAGGAGCATCCAAATGGTCGAAGCAAAGTTGACTGATACTTGCAGCAAAGTCGTTGAGGAACGAACCACGAGCAGTAGCATCGCCGGCAACAATGATTTTACCAGTTTTTTTCACCGATTCAATTACTTTTTCGTAGTTGAATGGCACCAACGAACGGGCATCAATTACTTCGGCTGTCATGCCGTATTTTTCTTCCAGTTCTTTAGCAGCAGCTAAGGCAGGATAAAGTGTATGTCCGATAGTTAGGAAAGTAACGTCGTTACCCACTTTTTTTACATCCGGCTCACCGAAAGGAATTTCGTAATAACCTTCGGGTACACCACCTTCGTGGAATTGCTCGCCGATTTCGTAAATACGCTGACTTTCGAAATAAATTACAGGGTCAGTTCCTTGCAGAGCTGAGTTCATCAAACCTTTGGCATCGTATGGAGTTACAGGGAAACAAACTTTAATTCCCGGAATGTGAGCTACCAACGAAGTCCAGTCCTGCGAGTGTTGTGCGCCGTATTTTGAACCTACCGATACGCGAAGTACTACAGGCATTTTCAATACATTACCACTCATAGCCTGCCATTTAGGAAGTTGGTTGAAAACCTCATCACCACAACGACCCAAAAAGTCGCAATACATAATTTCAGGAACTACACGTCCGCCACACATAGCGTAACCAATAGCAGTACCAACGATAGAAGCCTCAGCGATTGGCGAGTTAAACAAACGGTGATAAGGTAAAGCCTCAGTCATACCGCCATATACAGCAAATGCACCACCCCAATCGCGGTTTTCTTCACCATAAGCGATAAGCGATGCATCTTTGTAAAAACGATCCATCATAGCTTCGAAAATACCGTCGCGCAACTGATATTGTTTCATTTTGCTAAATTGTTTTCCATCTTTATCGAATGCAAAACGCTCTTTAGCAGCAATTTTCTTCACACGTGAGTTTTCTTCCAACGACATTAAAACATCCGGTTTAGCCGTATTAAATGCATCAACCGAACCGTTTGAGAACATCATATCGCCGATTTTTTCAGGATTTGACATCAATGGCGAAATAACTGGGTCGATTGATTTGAGGAACATATCGTAAATCAATGCTTTAATATCAGCTTGCGTTGCATCCAAATCAGCTTGTGTAGCCACTTTAGCATCAATCAATTGTGCGCCGTACGAAGCAATACAATCTTGTTTTTCCCAAGCTTCCACTTCTTCTTTCGAACGATACGACGACGCATCCGAAGGCGAGTGACCACTATAGCGGTATGTAAGTACGTCCAGTAAAACAGGACCACGTTTTTCGTCAATAATTTTACGTTTGCGTTTGTAAGCATCAATCACAGCCAGCGGATTGTAACCGTCAACACGCTCAGCATGCATTTGTTCAGCATTAACACCTGCACCAATACGAGCAGCAATTCCGTAACCCATGGTTTCGCCACAAGTTTGTCCACCCATACCATATTGGTTGTTCATAATGTTGATAATCACAGGCAAACCACCTTTCATATCACCTTCCCAAAGTTCGTTGAACTGATCCATAGAGGCAAAGTTCATACCTTCCCAAACCGGTCCGCAAGCCATAGAAGCATCACCAATGTTGGCGACTATCATTCCGGGTTTGCGATTAATTTTTTTGTATAAAGCAGCTCCAACAGCAATATCGCCAGAACCACCTACAAGAGCGTTATTAGGATAAACACCAAATGGCGTAAAAAATGCGTGCATTGAACCACCCAAACCACGGTTAAAACCAGTTTCGCGGGCAAAAATTTCGGCCAATGTACCGTAAACCAAAAAGCGGCGAGCCAATTCTTTGGTAGTACCTGTAAAGTCTTTTTTCACCACAGCCAACACTACGCCATCAAAGAACGACTCCATAATATCGGTCAACTCTTTGTCGCTCAATTTGTGAATAGCCGACATACCTTTAGCCAAAATTTCGCCGTGTGAGCGGTGGCTACCAAAGATAAAATCGTCGACAGTCAACGTCCACGCCATACCTACTGCGGATGATTCTTGTCCGATAGACAAGTGAGCAGGGCCGGGGTGATTGTACGAAGTTCCGTTGTATTCACCTTTTGTTTTGATAAGGTTCAACATGGTTTCGAACTCACGAATAAGCGCCATATCGTGATAAATGGCTTTAAATTCTTCGTCGGTAAAATTACCTTTTTCGTCTTTTACCGTTTTTTGGTATTGATTAACGGGAATCGGTTGAAATTCCACAAATCCCGGTTTCCGTGCTTCTGACGGATCAATGAATTGTACTTTTGGCATTTTATAATAATTTTTGTTATTTACTTCGTGTTATTAGCCCTGCGGGCGTTATTTACTTCGTGTTATTTATGCTTCGCATGTTATTTGGCTTCGCCGTTATTTACTTCGTGTTATTTGTGCTTCGCACGTTATTTACTTGGTGTTGTTTTTAATAATTACGCCCGAAGGGCAAATAACCATTAATAACGCGCAGCAAATAACCATCAATAACGCGTAGCTAATAACTTAAAATGCAAAAATTGTTTCTTTAAATATCTCACTTACAGTTGGATGTGGAAATACCACTTCCTGCAATTGTTCTAATGTCATTTCTTGCTCGATAGCCATGCAAGCGCCGTAAATCATTTCACTACAAGGATTTCCCAACATGTGAACACCGATTACTTCGCCGTGCTTTTCGCCTACCAATACTTTGCAAATTCCACTTCCACCTTCGTTTTCGGCTACAAAACGTCCGGCATAAGCCATAGGCAATTTGGCGACTTTAAATGCAATACCTTTTGCTTTAGCCGATTCTTCGGTTTCGCCAACGCCAGCCACTTCAGGATTGGTATACACCACGCCTGGAATTGCATTATAACGCATACGGTCGGCACGTCCGGTAAGGTTATTTACCACCACTTCACCTTCGCGACTAGCTGTGTGAGCCAACAACGAAAATCCGGTTACGTCGCCAGCTGCAAAAACATTGGGCACATTGGTACGCATTTTTTCGTCGGTTTTAATGCCGCCTTTGAATAGCTCCACGTTCAGATTTTCCAATCCAAACCCTTTTGTTACCGGACGACGCCCAACACTCACCAATATTTTTTCACCTTCGATACTCAGTGTTTCACCACCTTTTTCGAAAATAACTTTATTTCCTTCTACTTTTACAACTTTGGCATTCAGGTTAAATTCAATTCCTTTTTTGCCATAAATATCGCGCATCATGGCCGAAATTTCGAAATCCAAACCACCCAAAATTTCAGGAAGCATTTCGATAACAGTTACTTTTGTTCCTAAACTGTTATAAAAACTGGCAAATTCCATCCCAATAACGCCACCGCCAATAATCACCAACGATTTTGGCTGTTCTTTCAAATCTAAAATTTCGCGGTTAGTAAGAATTATTTCACCAGCCTCAGCCAATCCTGGGATTGGTGGAACAAATGCTTCAGACCCTGTACAAATTAGCAGATTTGCCGCCAAATAGCTTTCGCCAGCGCAAGTCACTTCCACGCCTTTAGCACTGCGACCCTGAATCATAGCATCGCCTTTAACCACTGTTACGTGGTGCATTTTCATTTTACCTTCGACACCCGCAACAAGTTTTTTCACCACTTTATTTTTGCGAGCCATGATTTTGGAAAAATCAAAACGGATATTTTCGCCATACACGCCATATTTATCGCCGTGCAATGCATTTTCGTAGGTTTTTGCCGAGTAAAGCAATGTTTTTGTTGGTATACAACCTTCGTTCAGGCATACACCACCCATACTTTTTTTCTCAAACAACAACACTTTCAGTCCTTTATGCCCTGCACGTTCTGCAGCTACATATCCGGCCGGACCACCACCGATAATGATTAAATCGTACATTTTAAGAAATTTGCCAATGTGAGAATATGCCAATGTGCCAATTTTGAGAACACAGTGAAAAACTCTCTCATTGTAATTATTTATTTGAATATTTTATTTTTTGCAAATATAACCATTCTTAATCATTGGCACATTGGCATATTAAATTATTGGCATATTAGAAAATATCTAATTCCAGTGTCTCAATCTCTATAGCTATTTGTTTCAGGAAACGTGTAGCTTCGCCACCATCCAATGCGCGGTGGTCGTAAGTCAGACTTAAACCTATGTAAGGCACAAATGCATAAACGCCATCGCCTAAATCTTTGGGACGTGGAACAATGGTATTTACTCCTAAAATTGCCGATTGAGGGAGATTAATTACCGGTGTAAACATTTCTACACCATAAGCACCAAGGTTTGAAACGGTAAAAGTAGCCGCTTCGGCTGCTAATAACTCGGGCGAAATAGAGCCTTTTTTACAATTGGCAGCCACTTCTTTGAATTGATTCGACAAACCAATAATCGAAAGGTCGTCGGCGTTTCGTACTGATGGTACCATTAAACCACGTTCGGTATCCACAGCAAGTCCTAAATGCACTTTGTTGAACAAACGCATGCTGTCGCCTAAGAAGTGTGAGTTTACATTCGGGAATTTTTTCAACGCTTTAATTACGGCAAAACAAACAAAATCGTTGATTGTCAGGTTGGCTGACAATGTTCCTGCTTCGAAAGCAGCTTTGGCTTTTTTGCGTAAGTTCTGTATGTTGCGAGCGTCAGCACCCAAATGGTGAGTGAGCTGCGCTGAATTCTGAATAGAAGCATGCATTGCTTTCGCAATGAGTTTGCGCATATTCGAAAGTTTTTGGTCGGCATAATCCACACCATAAACTGCATTTACAGGAGGTGGCAATAAGTCGGCAGCTTTTGCAGTTCCGGCCAATCCCGAACCTGCACCTTGTGGCTGAACGCCTTCTTCGGCTGCAATCACTTTAGCAAGCGGAGTCAATTTTGGACGATTTTCGAGTGCTGCTTTCACATCTTTTTCAATCACACGACCATTTGGACCTGAACCTTCCAATTGCGAAGCATCAATGGCTTGGGTGGCAGCAAGGTTTTTGGCGCGAGGAGAAACAAAAGACGTTGTACCGTTTGAAAGGTTTGAAGAGTTTGATGTTTCGTGTTTCGTGTTTCGTGTTTCGAGTTCTATTGTTGGTACATCGATTGATTTTGCAGGTTCTTCAGTTTTTGCAATTTCTGGAGACGCAATGCTTTGCGACTCTACGGGTGCACTACCTTGTAATAATCCTTTATAATCATCACCTGGCTGACCGATAACCATCATATCCAACAACACAGGCACTTCGTCGCCATCGTTGTAAAAACATTCTAAAACAACACCATCAACAGGCGATTCTTCTTCGAATGATGCTTTATCTGTTTCGTAGGAGAATAAAACATCACCTTTTTTTACTGTATCACCTTTTTTCTTTTTGATTTCGGTAATGATACAACTTTCAACCGATTGACCCTGTTTGGGTAGAATAATAACTGTTGCCATTTTATATATTTACAATTTATATATTTACAATAAATATGGTTTATGCTAAGTTCGTAATTTTCACAAACTTGTCGTAAGCCACTTTCCATTCTTCTGTATTTTCAGGTATAAACTCATCCAATTGAACCGATTCACCAATAATCTGGCGCATTTCCTGCAACGAATCAACACAACCTGCGGCTTTTGCCTGAATCATAATATTACCAATAGCAGTTGCTTCGGATGGTCCAGCAATTACAGGAATACCGATTGAGTTGGCTGTCCATTGATTTAACAACGGATTTTTTGAACCACCACCAATTACGTGTAACTTTTCGATGGGGAATGGCGCTAAATTTTTCAACAAACCTAATACATATTTGTATTTCAACGAAAGACTCTCGAAAATACATCGTACAAATTCGGCATGACTTGAAGGAGCTGTTTGTCCAGTTGTATTACAATAAGCAACAATTGCTTTTGTCATACTTGCAGGATTTGCAAACGAAGCATGATCGGTATCCACCATCGATTGAAATGCTGGAACAGTATCGGCCATTTGCACTAATTTTTCGTAAGCATAAGTGATTCCTTCTTTTTTCCACTCTTTCAAACATTGTTCGAGCAACCACATGCCTGTAATATTTTTCAAAAAACGAGTAGTACCTTCTACCCCACCCTCATTAGTGAAGTTCAATGCCGAAGTTGTTTCATTTATAATCGCATCTTTCACTTCGATGCCCATCAGTGACCAAGTTCCGGAGCTGAGGTAAGCAAAATTCTCGTTCGAAGCAGGTACTGCCGCAACTGCCGCCCCTGTATCATGTCCGGCTACTGCCACAACATTCACTTTGCCCAATTCACTTTCTTCGGCCAAATCATCCTTTAGTGTTCCAATAACATGACCTGGCATAACAATTTCGCCCAAAATAGAAGGCGAAACACCCGCTTTTTCGAGCAATATGTTTTCGAACTTTTTGGTACGAGGGTTTAAAATTTGCGATGTAGAAGCAATGGTATATTCAACTACTTTATTACCTGTAAGCATATACGCCAATGCATCCGGCATAAACAATATTTCTTTGGTGGCTTTGAGCAAGGAATTGTTGTCCTGACTCAATGCAAAAAGTTGGTACAAACTATTGAAATTCATCACCTGAATTCCTGTAAGGTCATATACTTTTTCGCGAGGAACAAGTTTGAAGTATTTTTCGGGAGCACCAACCGTGTGCGGGTCGCGGTATGCATAAGGAGCACCAAGAATTGAACCATCTTCGGCAATAAGTGCAAAATCAACTCCCCAAGTATCTATGCCTATCGAAGTTATTTCAACACCTTCGGCTTTAGCAGCCACTAATCCGGCTTTTAAATGCTCGAACAACGAATATATGTTCCAATGGAAATGATTGCCGATTTGAAGTATTTGGTTTGGAAAACGGGTTAACTCCTTCATTTGAAGGCGGCCATTTTCGAGACTACCAAGGATAGAACGTCCGCTTGTAGCACCAAGGTCGAACGCTAAGAATGATTTGTTTTTCATTTGTACACTTTTAAAGTTGCTGCAAAGGTATTAATATTTGCCTCAACCCAAATTGTATTAATTGACTTAATAACTTCGTTTTTTGATAAACCCCCAATCCCGCAATGGGATGTTGCACTATTCTGTAAAAGTTGCGGTAAAACAGAATTTCTTAAACGGGATTGGGAGTTATTTTCTGTCGTCTGTCGTCTGATGTCTTATTTATAAATCGGTCCATAAGTTTGACAAGCACGATAATCTGCTCCTTCGGCATTCATTCCGAAAGCAGCCCAAGCACTCGGGCGGAAAACTTTTTCAGCAGGAACATTATGCATACAAACCGGAATTCGCAATATCGAAGCCAATGTAATTAAATCGGCACCAATATGTCCGTAGCTAAATGCACCGTGATTTGCACCCCAATTATTCATAACCGAATACACATCAGCAAAATTACCTTCGCCAGTTAAGCGTGGTGCAAACCAAGTTGTGGGCCATGTTTGGCTGGTACGTTCATTAAGTATTTTATGTACATCCGCAGGAATATCTACCGTCCAACCTTCGGCCAATTGCAATACCGGTCCTAAGCCTTTTACTAAATTAACACGCGCCATTGTAACTGGCATTCCACCTTTTGAAAGGAAGTTGGAAGAGAAACCACCACCACGGAAATACTCACCTTCGGCAGGATACCAAGTGGTTGCATCTAATGTTTTCTGAACTTCTTCTTCGGTAATTTCCCAAAATGGTTTCATTACTGGCTGTCCTTCTTTCGATTGTTGTCCACTTCCATCCAATGATGCTGAACCTGAGTTAATTAAGTGAATCAAACCGTTTGCAGCTAATCCTTCCAATTTATGTCCTGTTACACGCTCAACAGCTTCGGGGCTCCAATACGTACGAACATCGGCAAACACCTGAGCTGTATTAGTTACTAGTTTTCCGAACAACATAGCCACACCGTTCAAGGAATCATTTTCGGTAGCTACTACATAAGCTTCACGAATGCCATTCCAATCGAATGAAGTATTCAAAATAGCTTCGGAAAAATCACCATTTGGCATAAAATCAGTCCACTGACGTTGACCCTGAAAACCAGAAGCAATAGCGTTGTGTCCTAGTGCCTCTTCGGCAAAACCAAGTTCACGTAAACGCGGGTTACCTATCATTAGGTCACGGATAATTAATGTCATTTTTACAACAAATTCCCACTCATTATCCAATACATCGCGCGATTTAGTTGTATGAGGTGGATTTGTGTTTGGCCCTTCGTTAGCTTTGCAGTTTTTTACAGTCCAAGCCATCGCTTTTTCAAACTCAACAGGGTCAAAAATCCCCAATTTTTCACGACGAAGGATTTCGCTCATATCCACATATTCGTTACGCATACCCAGATAGGCTTGGAAGAAATCAGCATCTACAATTGAACCTGCAATACCCATTGATACGGAGCCAATTGACAAGTACGATTTTCCTTTCAAAGTAGCTGCGGCTATTCCTGCTTTTGCAAAGCGTACTAATTTTTCCTGAACATCGGTTGGAATTGAAGTATCGGTACTATCCAACACATCGCGACCATAAATACCAAATGCTGGTAATCCTTTTTGATTATGACCAGCCAAAGCTGCTGCCAAATAAACTGCTCCCGGACGTTCTGTTCCGTTGAATCCCCAAACTGCTTTGATGGTGTGTGGGTCAACATCAATTGTTTCGCTACCATAACACCAACATGGAGTAACAGTGATAGTTACACTTACGCCTTCTTTTTTGAATTTTTCGGCACAAGCGGCGGCTTCATCCACACGACCAATGGTTGTGTCGGCAATAACACATTTTACAGCACTTCCGTCGCTGTATTTTAAACTTGAACTCAAAAAGTTGGCTAAATTCAAAGCCATATTCATGGTTTGATTTTCTAATGACTCACGCACACCACCCTGACGAGCATCAATAGTTGGACGAATACCAATTTTTGGATTGTCGCCTTGCAGACGACCTGTTTTTTCTTTACGAATTTGAGCAGTCGATACTGTTTCGCCTGCGGTTGAACCTGCTTTCATATTTGATTTAATTTTACTCCTAATCCGTCGGCCGACGGAGAGAAAAGAGATTTGTTATTATTATTTGATATTAATACTTTATATTATTTATTGTGCTGAACTGTGCTGTTTTGTTTATAAAAAAATATTTTTTAATATACCCCCAACCCCTAAAGGGGAGTAAGGGAAAAGACCATTCGGAACTAATTCACATCCCCTTTAGGGGCTTGGGGCAAATTTAAATAGACCCTCTTATTATCAATTTTGTTGGCAAGTATTCCTGAATCGCCTCTTTTGATTTTACAAACTGTGCTGCTTTTTCGCCCATCAATCCAAAATCGATGCTGATTGACGAAATCCCGCTTTTAATAACTTCCAAAACAGGGTCGTTGTTATATACTATTAAACCAACATCCTTTCCTATTTCAAAACCCTTAGCATCAGTTTCTTTTATTACTTTCACCAAATCTTCGGTCAAAATACATAAATAGGCACTCGATTTTTCAACATGCTTCCATTCGCTATTTTTACGAATTAACTCAAATTCGAAGCCATTTTCGGAGCAGAATTTCTCAAAAAATTCAATCGACGAAATGGGATGACGTAAATCTTCAGGAAAAATAAATACTATTTTTCTATATTTCTTTAAAATATCAATTCCTTGCATCAAACTGTCGTACAATGCCTGATTAAAATCCTGGCAGATATACGAAAATTTCGTTTTTTCAAAATTTCCAAAATCGAGCAACAACAATTTATTAGCAGGTATTGCTTTCAGTGTTTCCGAAAACTTATCATTCGAGAAATTCATTACCACATACATGCTGTATTTTCCAATACTTTCGCGAATTATTGTCTCAAACAAATGCTCGTTGTATTGATGAAAAATCAAATCAACCTTATAATTATCTGGCAAATTTACCGTAAAACTATGATACAAATTTTGTTTAAACGACGAATAATTATCGAGCAAAAGCAAAATGCGATTCACATCACCTTTCACAAAATATCCTTTTTGTGGCGTTGAGTCAATTACACCTAATCGCTTCAACTCATTGTAAGCCTTAAATACAGTGTCGCGCGACACTTTGTATTTTGTGCTTGCATCGTTTATCGACAATAAATTATCGCCCACTTGCAGTTCTTTTCGCATAACAGCATCGTTTATGCTGTCAATTAGCGTTTTAACTTTCGATGTGGCGTTTGTGTATTTAATTGTCATTGTTCGTTTTATGCAAAATGATTAGTCTTTTCGTCCTTATTGGCAAGTAAGCCATACGCACCAACTACTACAAAACAAACCAATGGAATCCAGTAGGATACATTTATACTGTTAAATGCAGTCGATAAGAACCCTTGCCCTGTTGTGAGCAATGCACCTCCCAAAATTGCCATTACAAGGAACGAACCACCAACTTTGGATTCGCCTTCGGTCATGCCTTCGAGCGCAATTCCATAAATAGTAGGGAACATCAACGACATAAAGAACGAAATCATCACTAACCCGATTACTCCAGTCATACCCGTTGCAAAAATTGCTACTAACGATGCCGCAATGGCACCAGTTGCAGCCACAGCCAACAATATTCCGGGACGCATGTAACGCATTAAAGCTGTAAATATAAAACGCGAGAACATGAATAAAACTAATGAGAATAAATAGAATGAATTTCCGATATTCTCAGCAGTTGTAGTGGCATCCAACTGCCAAATTGAACTCCACAACGGATGTTCCTGAATAAATAAAGTCACATTCTCTGGTATAATACTGTCGGTTGCTGCATCAACAAGTCCGAGTGAAATCATGACGTAACGAATTGTGTACGACCACACGCCAATTTGTGCACCAACATAAAAAAATTGAGCTACAACTCCCCACGAGTAATGACGGCGTTTGATTAATCGTTTTACCGTAACGCCAAAACTATCGCCGGATGTATCTTTATTGGCAGGCATTTTTTTATACAATAATATAATGATTAGTAAGGCCAACAAAACAACACCTACACCCATATATGTTAGAGTTACGGCCGACATTTCAGAAGATTGTGCTGCCAATAACTCTGTGTCATTCATCGAACTTTTATTATTGCTCAAATGCGAAAGTATAAAAACCTGACTTAAAATAATACCAGATATGGAACCAATGGGATTAAAAGCTTGCGCAAAATTCAAACGTAATGTTGCATTCTCTGGTCGACCCATCGAAAGGATATATGGATTAGCAGTGGTTTCGAGAATAGAACAACCACCAGCCAAAATGTAAATTGCAAAAAGATAAAACGAATACGAACCAGCCTGACCTGCTGGGTAAAACAAAAATGTACCCAAAGCGTAAAGTGCCAATCCAACTATAATTCCTATTTTAAAAGTGTATTTACGAATTAAAAATGCAGCAGGTAACGCAAAACATGCATACGAACCATAAAAAGCCATCTGAATAAATGACGTTTGGAAATCAGTCATTTCCATTATATTCTTAAAAGCTGCCAACAAGGTGTCGGTCATATTGTTAGCTACTCCCCAAAAGAAAAACAAGGAAGTAACTAAAATAAAAGGGAATAAATAATTTCGTCCATCGGCACCTTTTAACAAGGCCATTTTTTGTGTATTTTCCATAAATTTGTGTGCGA
Organism: uncultured Paludibacter sp.; assembly: GCA_964511115.1. GTDB lineage: Bacteria > Bacteroidota > Bacteroidia > Bacteroidales > Paludibacteraceae > Paludibacter. The sequence goes on from CAZEEN010000023.1 coordinate 18,617, forward strand.
CTTTAATTAGTTTTTTTGTTATATAAAATTAACTGTGCTGAACTATGCTGAATCGGTTGCAAAGATAAGGCACTCAATTCTATATTTTGCACTTAAATATTATGTTCTACAACATAATATTGATTTTATTCTTTAATCATTACCGAATTACGATAATCGAGCGGTGTAATTCCTGTACGCTTTTTGAAAAAAACCGAAAAATACTCGGGGTTCTCAAAGTTGAGACTGTAGGATATGTTTTTTACTGATTGTGAGGTGGTTGACAGCAATAACTTTGCTTCGTTCAGTTTTAACTCCATCATATATTTTGACGGCGAAGTGCCTGTAAATTCCTTAAACGCTCTACGAAACCCTGAATAGCTGATATTTAGCAACTTAGCAACTTCCTCGGCAAGAATATTTTTATAAATCGATTCGCGCATAATTACTTTTGCCTTGTTAATTTTGCCAATCAAATCCTCGTCGTCGAAATTGCGGGTTTTGTCGCGATAATACATCAATCCGAGTATGTGCATCACAATACCCGATAATGCCTGCTGGTATCCTGCACGCTCTTCGTTGGCAATTTCGATAGCTTTCAAGTACAAATCCACAATACGCTCGTTGAGTCCGATATTAAATACGGGATGTCGATTCAGGAAAAAACCTTCGGCAACAATTTTCTCAATAATATCACCTTTAAAACCAATCCAGTATTCGTTCCAACCCGAATTTTCGAGTGGCTGGTAAGTATGCCAAACACCTGGCATCAAAAAAAACATTTTTCCTTCGGAAATTAATGCCGAATGCTTGTCGGTGCCAAAACTAAAAACACCATTGCCATTTGTTATATACAACAATTGATATTCGTTGAGTATTCGCCCTTTTTCAACATTAAAAAAATAACCCGAAGGATGGCTTGCAGGAGGATATTTCTCGTTTGCTTTAATCTGCTGATGACCAACTGTGGTAACTGTCAAGCCCCAAAGTTCGTCTTCCTCCGAAGTTATCATGTAATTGGTGTGATTTTTCATAAATATAAAAATGATACTTATATATTAAACATTCGGGTAAAAAAACGTACAAATATAATCAAAAGTTGTACAAACTGAAATTACAGGTTTTTTAAATGGAAAAGAAATATCAACTACCTATAATTTATTGTATTTTTGCAGTTAGTTAAACGTTGATTTTTATGACTACAAAAAAACAGTATAAAATTGGTATTGCTCTCAGTGGTGGTGGAATAAGAGGCTTGTGTCATGCAGGCGTGCTAAAAGCACTTGATGAATTTGGCATTAAACCCGATATTTTGTCGGGCGTAAGTGCAGGAGCTGTTGTAGCAGCACTCTATGCCGACGGTTACACTCCCGACGAGATTGCAACACTTTTCGAAGATATCAGCTTCCGAAAAATGACACAAATTCAAATCCCCGATGGTGGTATTTTTAGTATAAAAGCTTTCGAACGATTTATGGGTCGTACTTTGCGAGCAAAACGTTTCGAAGAATTGAGTATACCTACGTATATTGTAGCTACTAATTTCGACCAAGGTGAAACTACGGAGTTTTCCGAAGGCGTTTTAATTCACCCATTAGTAGCTTCGTGTAGTATTCCGGTGCTTTTTGTTCCTAAAAAAATTAAAGGCGTGCATTATGTCGATGGTGGTGTGCTTAAAAACTTTCCTGTATCGACCATTCGTCCGCATTGCGAGTATCTTATTGGCATCAACGCCAGTCCGCTTGTGGCCGACGAATACAAACTTTCGCTTATGAACGTAGCGCAACGCACTTATCATTTTATGTTCAGAGCCAATATATTGTACGACAAACAATTATGCGATTTTCTGATTGAACCTGTCGATATGGCCAATTACGATATGTTTGATGTACAAAAAGGGCGCGAGATTTTTGAATTGGGGTATCAATCGGCAAAGAAAATGCTTTCGGAGAGTCATTTAGGTGATGATTTACTTCCAAGAATTAATCCAGATTTTATAATATAGCTCAAACATATTTTTCATGGTTTTTTACAAAAAAAAACGAACTCACTATTTAAGCAAGTCCGTTTTATTTAGTAAAACATTGAATTTAATTTACTTTTACAGAAATAATTTTTGCAATTTTCAATGCTGTTGTAATAGTGCTTAAATCAGTTGTTAGGCTTCCATCTTTACCGGCATAATGTCCATGTCCGATTGGTTTTAGCGGCACATCCACTCCTTTTTCGTCTGAATTTATTTCGGCAGCATAAATCAATGCCGGCTGACTCGATGTTTTGTATTCCTTATCGTCGGGGAATCGGGCGTTAAACCAAAACTCGTTCCAATCCCAAGTTTGGTTAAGCTCCACCATAATTTTGTAATTACCGCTCAACGGCTGTTCCGTTTTTACATTCAACACAAACGAAGTTGTAGGTGTAGCGCCCGTATAAGCATCGGGTACCGGATTTTTTGGTGTTGGCAACACGCCACCATTTTCATTTTTCTCGTTGCGTTGATGCGACCAGTATGGCAAAGCAGCTGGGCGTTGAATCTCACCTGGCATCCAGCGGCCTTTCGATTTGTTAATGCGTTTGAATACGCCTTTGCCAATGCTTTCCGACACGTAAAGTGTTTGAATATAATTTCCTTCATCGTCGGCAAGCCACACGGCAAACAAAGGATAATTGTGCTCAGCTCCCCGTTCAAAACGAATCTGCAAAGCAGTACCTGAATTATTTGTACCGTAATTTTCAATTGAAAATTTCTCTGTTTTTACTTTTTTTCCTGCTATTGCAAATCCTGTAACGAGTAGTAATGCAATAAATACTTTTGTTCTCATATATCTTTACTTTAAAAACTTTATAAACCTTATGAACTTTATAACTTAAATATTAAACCAATAGTAGGCAACAAATTACCAGCAAAAGAATCTATAGTTCTCAAAACATACTCCTCTCTTGTAGCTGGGTCTTTGTAAACAGCATCGCCATTTAAATCTTTATTGGTATAAATTGGTCTTCCTTGAGTTTTAAAGTTATAAACATTCTGCACATCGGCATACAAATTTAATACCCATTTTTTGAAATAAAATTCTTTATCAATACGAATATCCAATTGGTGTGAGTTTGGTAAACGTTCCGAATTGAAATTAGCATTATCCAAATAAGGCTGATTTGTTATATCCCACGCTTTAACAATACTCGATTTTGTTAAATCTATACCAGTATATGGTGCACCGCCCACAAATCTCCAACGACCAGCTACATTCCAACTTTTTGCAAATTTATAACTTCCTATTAAATTAAACAAATGGCGTGTATCCCACGACGAAGGTTTATATTCACCATTTATGTCGGTAAACTCACTTCTAAAATAGGTATAAGTTGATGTGATGTTTAAATTATTCCATTCCATAATTTTGTACAACAACTCTACTCCATAAGCCCTTCCTTTGCCCGTAGAGGTAATTTCTTCGTCACCAATTTGTCCAAAATCACCGCCCTTGCTGGCAATGCTAATGCCGTCGCGCACCGACATAGGATAGTTTTCGTATTGTTTGTAAAAGCCTTCGATGGTTAATCTCATTTTGTCTCTCGGACGAAACTCAACACCTGCAATAAATTGATTTGAAGCTATATACTTCAAATTAGCACGATTTACAAATTCATCGTTGGAATTTTTAAATCCTAAGGTTGTATAAGCTGGCTGCATCGCATATCTACCAATATTAGCATTTATATCAAAGTTATCACTTACTACAAACGATGCCGAAATACGTGGCGACAACTGATTCAACGGGTTTTTCATATTGTCGTTGTAGTTATTTGCCACCATGCTTATACCAAACGAAAGTTTAAGCTGATTGTCTAAATACTCATCCGATGCCTGTGCAAATGCCTGATAACCAAAAAGATTTAATTCGGTGTTGTATTTTAAAGTTGTTTCAGCATTGTTGAAAAAAAACTTTCGTTCGGTGTCGTTCGTATAATGCGAATAACGTAAACCGGCTCCCACTTTTAGTTTAATAGGTAAAGTTCTGAAATCGCGCTCGAAACGCAATTTATTTTCCGCTTCATCCGACAAATAATCCTGCGTTTTTAGTTTGGATTCATCATTATCCTCGTATTTGAAATTATTATTGCGAAGCATATTACGGCTCAAAATCCAATTGTCGATGTGTTTATCGCCAAAATGCTTATAAACAGCACCTACCGTGTAATTCCATTGTTTGTAAATTGGTAAATACGACAGAAGATATTTCTGACTTTCAGTAGCTGGTTTGGCTGGATCATCGTATTTATTGAGTACCAAATCGTCGATAGCACCTATTCCAATAAAAGAAATTTCGTTTTTCTTATCAATTTCGTATTTCAATTTCAGTTGAAAGTCGTTGTAAGTTGGTAAAAATGGTAAGCCAATTGCTTTGAACAAAAATTGCAAATACGACTGTCGTGCCGAAACAATAAAGGTTGTTTTTTTACTTAACGGACCATCGATGGTAAGTGCCGCATCCGAAGCTCCCACCGATAATTTGGTATGTACTCTGTCCCTACTACCATCTTTCTGTCGAATTTCCATAACCGAACTTAACGCATTGGTGCGATTAGCCGGAAAAGCGCCGGTGTAAAAGTTTATTTCGCGAATAAAATCGGGATTCAACACCCCTACAGCACCACCCGAAGCGCCTTGAGTGGCAAAGTGGTTAATTACCGGAATCTCAATTCCATCTAAATAAAACACGTTTTCCGATGGTCCACCACCACGCACTATCAGGTCGTTACGGTTGGGGTCGGTTGCTCCTACACCTGGCAATGCCTGTACTACTTTCGATACATCGCGGTTGGCACCTGCACTTTTCTCAATTTCCTGAACGCCAATGGATAAAACTGAAATAGGACTTTCGATGCGTTTTACATTTATATTTTTTCGAACTACCACTTCTTGAATCGCAAATGCGGCTTCGGGAACAGTAATGTCCACAAACGAAGTCTGATTTCCTTGCACTTGAATCTCACTCGAAACCGTTGTTTCGAAACCTACCGAACTTACAACTAAGCGAACAAATCCAGGATCAATCCCTGTAAATATAAAATTTCCATCGAGGTCGGAAGTGGAGCCAATTAGCGTACCCTGTATAATAATATTGGCAAATTCAAGTGGCTCGTTGCTTTTTGCATTTACAACTTTCCCCTTAATAATCCCCTTTTGAGCATTAATAAATAATGCAATAATCAGAAAGCTGAATAAAAATATCGTTTTTCTCATATTTTGCTTGTTAAAAATTTAAATTTTATACAATTAGTTTGTTTATGTACTAATTCTAACAAACATAATACGATATTGTTCTATTGAATTAAAAAAATGCAGCAATAGAAAATTTCTATGCTGCATTTTTTTTAATTATTCGTGCCAATCGCCATACTCTTTTATCAAATCAATTAATTTGTCAACAGCTTCCTCTTCGGGTATATTGCGTTGTACACATTCTTTCTTCTTATACAAACTTATTTTGCCACGACCGGCTCCTACGTATCCATAATCGGCATCGGCCATTTCACCCGGCCCATTTACAATGCAGCCCATAATGCCAATTTTTAGGCCTTTGAGGTGCGAAGTGCGTGCTTTAATTCGTGCAATTACGGTTTGCAGATTAAACATGGTTCGTCCGCAACTCGGACACGAAATGTATTCGGTTTTGGTAGTACGAACGCGGGTAGCTTGTAGAATACCAAATGCAACCGAACTTACTTGTTCGACACCAATATTCCCGATGTTTTGCAACAAAACGCCATCGCCAAAACCATCAATAAACAAAACTCCAAGATCGGTAGCAGCTTTAATTTGCAGATTCTGAACATCTTCCTCGTTGTAAGTACGACAAAGTACAACCGGAGCTGTACAACCCGCATTCAACAAAGTGTGGTAAAATGCACGCTGTTCGCTCACACTATTGTATTGCGAAGCTTCCAATAAAATAACAATATCCGTACTTTCGTTTAACAAAATCAAAAGTTCGGGGGTTAAGTCATTGTATTTTAGCTTTATAAATTTCATTTCGGCATTATCCTCCACTAGTTTTTCAAGCTCGATTGCTTCATAAATAGGATAGATAATTCCATCTGAACTAAGAACTGAATTATTTTTCAACAAATAATCGGGAATCGTTGCAAAACCGCCATCTTTATCGGCAATAACTACGGGCACATTTTCGCCACCAATATTGCCAACCGAATGTGTTTTTCGGCGTGCATATTCGTATTTCGAATAAAGTTCACTTTCAACTACTTGTAACGCAGTTTGCTGCTGACGCTGTAGACAATATTCCACTAATAACCGTGCCACAGGCACTTCCGCTTCGGGCTCTTCGCTCAACGACACACGAATGGTATCTCCAATTCCATCCAACAATAATGCACCAATACCAACCGACGATTTTATGCGCCCATCTTCGCCATCGCCCGCTTCGGTTACGCCTAAATGCAGGGGGTAATGCAAATCGTTTTTCTCCATTTCGTCTACCAACAAGCGTACAGTATGTACCATCATCACGGTGTTGGAGGTTTTCATCGAGATAACCACATTGTGAAAATTTTGCTCGCGGCAAATTTCTAAAAATTCCATACACGAAGCCACCATGCCTTGAGGCGTGTCTCCATACCTATCCATCATTCGCTCGCTAAGCGAACCGTGGTTTACGCCAATGCGAATGGCAGTATTGTTGGCTTTGCAAATTTCAAGAAAAGGGATAAAACGGTCGCGTATCTTTTGATATTCGCGCGCAAACTCTTCGTCGGTATAAGGCGAATTATCGCCAATTTTTACACTTCCCACGTAGTTTCCGGGATTGATGCGCACTTTTTCAACATTGCGTGCTGCCACATCGGCTGCATTAGCATTAAAGTGAATATCAGCCACTAAAGGGGCAGTATAACCTTTGGAACGCATTAAATCGTGAATGATTTTTGCACTTTCGGCTTCGCGAATGCCCTGCGTGGTATATCGTACCAAATCGGCTCCAGCCTCAACAATGCGAATTCCCTGCGCCACCGAATTTTCTATGTCGTTAGTATCGGTATTTGCCATCGATTGCACACGCACCGGATAGTCACCACCCATCAACAAAGTACCAATTTTTACTTCAGAAGCATTTCGACGACTGTATTTAAAAGGATTTATTTTCCACATATATTTTGAAGTTAGAAATTAGAAGTTAGAA
>CAZEEN010000024.1:0-25701 GCA_964511115.1 uncultured Paludibacter sp.
TGAAATTATTTACAATACCACGATAAACCACATTTAAATCAGAGTTGGAGATTGTAGCCGATGGTTGACTAACCATATATTCCGATTTGAATTTATAAGTGCGGGTATTACCATCATTGCCTTGCATTCTGATTTCGCCGGCATAATTTTTTAAACCTATACTATTAGCCGAAGTTTCGTATAACCCTTTTGCAATGCGACTACCACCTACATAGTATTCAGGAGTTATGGTCGAATCGACTGCTGACAAAACTATACGGGCTTTATATTTGTCACCCGTGAATACAAATCTTGACTCAGGAATTACCAATGCTTCAATTTTGTTTACGCGAAAATCGGATGCATCAGTTTGACTTTTAAGGTATTGGACTAGTTCAGCTTCAGCACTTCGAATATCGTTTTGGTATTTTGTAAGCATGGTAACGACAGCCGAAACTGGCATTAACTCAAACATCGACGATTCCCACGTTTTATCAATTGCTATTCGCTCAGTAGAGAAGATTTTAGAATACAATTCCTGTTTTGTAGGATTGCCTTCGTAGGCTTTAAAAATCATATTTTTATATTCATCAATTTTGGACTTCAAAATTTGTCCATTTCCTCCATTTATCGCATAAATACCAGCTGCATCTAGATTATCACGTCCTTTAATAACTCGAGCCTTTGGATCAGCCTCTTCTTTGTCAGCGATTTTTAACACTTGAACTTTGAAATTCTCAATAAAACTAAATAAATCATTCGACTCTTTTTTAATGCCATTTGCTTTATTTAGCCATTCCTCAACTTTTGTAGGATTTTTCTTGTACAAATCGTTGAAATCGTTGTATAAGGCAGAATTACGTTGCTCAGCCGATTCAATAGATGTATGTAAACTATTGTCGACTAACGTAAAACCATTTAAAATGTCGCTGGATACATTCAATGCCAACATTGCTGTAAGCACCAAATACATCATTCCAATCATTTTTTGCCTCGGGGTCTCAGGGCAGTTCTTTGCTCCACTCATTCTGTGTCAAATGTGTTTGTAATAAACAAATAATTAAATTAAAGCATTCAGCATATTGCCATATACTTGATTCAAATCTTTAACTTGTTTGGCCAACTTCTCAGTTCCTGTTTTAAATATATCAGTCTGTGCAGCAGCAATTTCAGTTGTTGATTTTATTTTAGTCAATTCTACATTAACAGCATTTAAATTACCATCGAGTGTACGTAATGTTTCTGCTTGTTTTGATAGACTTTCTGTTTGAGCTTGTACGTTTTTAATCTGAATTTCGTAAATCGAATTAATTGAAGACAAGCTTTTGTTAATATCATCCACTTTAGCAGCATATACCTTCGTGTTTTTATCAACCGATTGAATTCCATCAGCTATGCTTTTATACGAAGTTTCCAATTTAAGTGAAGCTGCATTTAAAACATCCTGTGACGAAATAAATTTACCGGTAGCTTCGGCAGCTGTATCGATATTTTTAACCAAATTATCTGTCGATTTAGCTACGTTCGAAATAGTTGATAATTGATTTGCAGTGTTCGACAAGTTCTTAATTCCTTCTGATAATTTCTTAACATCATCATCACTTATTGTTTCAGAATAAGACAATCCGGCTTTAGCTGTAGCAGCTGCACCAACGGCACCAGCATTTAACATATTTCCATTGTCAAAATCAATCACCTTTTTCCAATCTAAGTCATCGTGAGGCTTATCAAAAGCTCCTAATGCAAAAAGTACTGCTTCGACTGTCATACCTACACCAAGCATAAACCCACCCCAAGAGGTGTGAAGAATTTTACCCATTGCACCTACAATTACAACTGATGCTCCGAGGCTGTATAAAATACCTATGAAACGCTTTGTACCAGGCGCATTCCACATTTTATCAAATTTTGATTGTTCTCCAGACATAATCTATTATATTAAATTGCTAAATATTTTTTTAATGTTTGCTATTAAGTTATTAATCACCGTTGAAAGAACGAACACAACGGAAACCTATGTATGGACGACTTTCGTATTGATATTCGTAAGTACGAACACCGCATTGGAGATAATAACCTATATCTTTCCACGAACCACCTTTTACAACTTTACGTTTCAATACATTTGAATCATCTTGTTTAGCACTGTATTGAAAATTAGGGTTCATGTCGGCAACAAGTGGGCTCTGAGCATTGATATAAGCGGTAGACGTCCATTCTGAAACATTTCCAGCCATATCAAACAAACCATAATCGTTAGGCATAAACGAAGCAACTTTCATAGTAGTAGCACCTGTATCGTCTGTATAACTACCACGAGTAGGTTTGAAATTGGCTAAATAACACCCTTTGGAGTCGCGTAAATAATTACCACCCCAAGGATACATACCTAAACGACGACTTCCACGAGCAGCATATTCCCACTCTGCCTCAGTAGGCAAACGATAATCTTGACCTCCAAATGAGTTGGCATTATTAAAGAGTTCTGTACGCCAATTGCAAAAAGCCTGTGCTTGCTCCCATGTTACACCTACAACTGGATAATTTGTAAATCCTTGATGTGAAAAATACATACGCATTTTAGGATCATTATAGGAGTATTGAAAATCGCGAATCCACATAACTGTATCGGGATATACCTTTACAATCTTCATCGAGATTAAATCTTTGCGGGTAAGAAGCGGACGGTTAATTGTTGAATCGATAATATAACCTAGTTCATTAATATACGAAGTGTCGACACGTGCAGTAGCTCCTTTTGGATATGCACCTGTATTTACGTTCAGTTTATTACCTGCAAGTGCTGCTTGATCGTAATTTATCCACCCATATGTGTACATTAATTTTCCAGGATCTAATTGTGGCTTCGAGCCCAACTCATTAGCTCCCTGATAGTTAACCGTTTTCAATATTCGTTGATAAACAGTATCTTTAGATGCCCACTGAATTTTCGCTTTCCAATTCAATCTTATACTTTTTAATTGTTGTGGCGACAATTGATCGAAAGGATTGTTTTTGTCGTTGTAAAGTGTGTATTTTTGTCTTTCCTTAATATCGAGCGATTGATCTTCAATCAAGCTACGCATAATAATCGAATCGCGCACCCAAATAACAAACTGTTTGTATTCGTCGTTTGTAATCTCTGTTTCGTCCATCCAGAAAGCATCAACTGTCACATTAATTGATTTGTCCTTGACAACACTAAATGGCGACTGGTCGTTAGCTCCCATCATAAAAGAACCACGCTTAATGAAAACCATACCAAAAGGATTTGCCTCAATAAAGCCCTTGTTAAACATGCTTCGCTTCGAAACACCTACAAGTTCTCCAATAGGTTTAGCGGCAATAATAAGAATTGCAACTACTGCTAAAATTATCAGATTTTTTTTCATATGTAAAAATATATTTTTAAAATTATTCTATAAATATCTAATGCTCTTATACTTTGAATTCTGTTTTGAAAAAACGTACTCAAAACTATACGATAATACTAATTCGTGCGAACCAAAATTTGTGGTTATTAGTCTACTTGTAGCAACATCTACCGAATAACCAAGCGAAAGTCCACCATTAATATTTAAACCTGTGAATAATACCACTGTATTAAAAGGCCTGATCGTTATCCCACCCCATAATTTATTGTCGTATTCTATGCGTGAACTTAAGTCGAACTGCCAACGATTAAAATCTGATTTTACTAATATCGACGGCTTTAAACTATATTTCTTATTATCAAAGCTATAATTATATCCACTTGTTAAATAGAGTGAACTTAACTGCTGAAATTCAGAATTTAATCCCCATTTAACAGTAGGTTGATTAGCATGTAAGTAGGAAAATCCGGCATACCATTTATCTGCGCTGTACCATAACCCTATTCCAATATCAAATCCCATTCCTATCACACTTGTTTGAGGAATAGCATCATCACCTGTCATGCTGTAGTATTCGCTTGTAATATTGTGTTGAGCAACACTATCGCCCGAAAAGCCCAAACTAACAAAACCTAACTCTGTACCTATACTTAAACGTCCATCACCCAATTTTGTTTTGTAAGCATATTGAAAATGAGCAGATTGATTGTTGAACCAACCCACTTTATCGTCAGTAATACTAATACCCAAACCACTTTTGTTTTTACCGATTTTAATTGGTGTATTTATACTAAAAACAGTAGTCGAACCTCCACCGGGCATACTTATCATATTCAATCTATGCTGTCCTATTACTTCAATTAAATTGCTTTCGCCTACCGCCGCAGGATTAAAAGCATTTCCATGAAACATGTATTGGCTTAATTGTGCATCGAACTGCGAATAAACAGAACCGACAAATACGATAAAAATCCCTAATACTAACTTTTTCATTCAATTTTCTGAACCGATTTTGTATATCCAATCCTACATTATTTCAAAAAAATGAAACGATTGCAATATCATAACTTCAAAATTTCTGAAAAATTGTATACTTAGAGATTAATTTAGGATTTATTTCAATATTCTTCTTCGTTGAAAAAGAAATCTTCCTTACTTGGATAATCGGGCCAAATATCTTCAATACTTTCATAAATTTCACCTTCATCTTCTATTTCCTGCAAATTCTCAATAACTTCGAGTGGAGCTCCCGAACGCATAGCGTAATCGATCAACTCATCTTTGGTGGCAGGCCACGGTGCATCTTCAATTTTTGACGCTAATTCCAATGTCCAATACATAATCAACTGTTAAATTAAAATAATTTGATAATCGCTTTATTTTAGTGCAAAAATAGAAATTTTTTTTATTAATCAACGTTTTTCCACAAAATTTCTTTTACACCAAGCTTTAAAGAAACAAAACGTGCTAACGTAAAAAAATAGTCTGACAATCTATTGGCATATACAATTATATGATTATCAATACTATGCAACTCATTCAATTCAATAATTCTTCGTTCTGCCCGTCGTGAAATTGTTCTACAAATATGACAAAAACTTCCTTCGACAGAGCCTCCGGGAAGAATAAATGCCCTTAATTCGGGCAATTCAGTGTTCATTTTGTCAATTTCATCTTCAATATTTGTAATATCGGACACCGAAATAATCGATTTTTTGCTCATTTGAGCAACACTAGTGTCGGTTGCAAGGTGCGATCCGATTACAAACAGTTTATTTTGTATTGTTTCCAACACCTCATATTGTGAACCAACGGCTTCGTAACATAGAAGCATTCCGATAAACGAATTCAATTCGTCGACAGTACCATAAGCTTCAATTCGAACGTCGGATTTTAATACGCGCGTGCCACCAATAAGTCCGGTTTCGCCATTATCGCCTGTTTTTGTATATATCTTCATTTAAATAAATTTTGAAATCGTAATTTATAATTTTTTGCATGTAAATCGGGATTAAAAAAAACTATACCAAAGTGATACAAATCGAAGGTTGAAGTCACTTTTGAGTATGTTTTTATCAATTCCCATGCTCGTTTCATATCTTTCGACCAGTATATATCGTCGAAAACAACTATAGCATTTTCGCTTAATTTTGGCAGTATTAATTCAAAATAACGTATTGTGGCATCGAAAGTATGATTAGCATCGATGTAAACAAAATCGACAATCGAAAGTTTATTTAATGCAATTTGCAATGTCTTGTCGATATCTCCAGTTATTATTTCAATATTTGTCAGGTTTAATGCCAAAAAGGTTTGACGAGCAATGTTAGCAGTATTCTCACAACCTTCGAGCGTAATACAATTTCGGTTGTTCGAAAGAGATCCTAAATAAGCTGTTGAAACTCCTAACGAAGTGCCAAGTTCAAGTATATTATTTAAATTATGATAATTAACTAATCGACAAAGCAGTTGTCCTTTTCGGGGCGAACATAAAGATGTAGCTGCAATCTCACTAATTTTGATTTTCTTACTTTCGCCCCGACCAAAATCAATTTTATCAATTAAACTAGTATCATTTAGCAATTTAGTACGCTGTTTTTCAATATCCGCATAAATATAATAAGGATTTTTTTCAGAAATAACATACTGTACAAAATCGAACAGATAAGGCGAATGGACTCCAAACCCATGCGAATTTCGAGCTGTAACGAAATGAATCAAAAAATAATATATTCGAAAAAAATAATTCATCTATAATTTTAAATGATTGTTATTTTACGCTCTTTGCAAAGTTCCAAAGCCATTTCGCGCAATTTAAATTTCTGAATTTTTCCACTGCCTGTAAGCGGATATTCGTTCACAAAAAAGATATATCTCGGAATTTTATATCGTGCAATTTTATCTTTACAAAAGTCTTTTACATCCTCTTCTACCAACTCTGAACCAATATGCGGAACTATAAAAACGGCCACATCTTCGCCGTATTTTGGCGATGCAATAGCCACTACCTGAGCATCTTTCACACCTGGCATGTGGTAGAGGAATTCTTCAATTTCGCGTGGAGAAATATTCTCACCTCCACGAATAATCATATCTTTTATTCGTCCGGTAATACGATAATTTCCATCGGGGTCTTTCACGCCAAGGTCGCCGGAATGAAGAAAACCATTTTTATCAATAACCTGAGCTGTTGCTTCGGGATTTTTATAATAACCTTTCATTACATTGTATCCACGGCAACACATTTCACCTTGCACGCCATCGGCACAAAATTCACCGGTTACGGGGTCGATTACAGCTACTTCTACAAATTCAAAATCGCTACCAACAGTTGTGCAACGTGTTTCGAAAGAGTCTGAAATGCGTGTTTGCGTCATTCCGGGTGAAGTTTCGGTTAGTCCGTATACACTGGTAATGGTCATGTTCATTTTGTCGCTAACTTGACGCATTAATTCTATGGGACACAGTGCGCCAGCCATAATTCCTGTACGAAGCGACGACATATCGAACATATCGAACATGGGATGATTCAACTCGGATATAAACATGGTTGGTACACCGTAAACAGCTGTACAACGCTCTTTATGAATCGATGCCAACGTAATTAACGGGTCAAATTTTTCGACTAACACCATAGTGCTGCCGTGTGTTAGGCAATTCATTACAGCCAACACCACACCAAAGCAATGAAAAAGCGGAACACAGATACACAATCTATCTTCAGGTGTGAAATTCATGTGAACACCCGTGAAATAACCATTGTTGGCGATATTGTGGTGCGAAAGCATAACGCCTTTGGGAAATCCGGTAGTACCCGAAGTATATTGGATATTTACTACTTCGTGACAATTTAGAGAGGTTTTAACAACTTCAAATTCGTCGGTTGGGCGGTTAGCTCCAAGTAATAGTAATTCGGATGTATTGTAAATTCCACGATGCTTTTCCTGACCGATATATACGATATTTTTAAGCAAAGGAAAACGATTTGCGTTTAAATTTCCACGCGGTGAAGTTTTTAATTCAGGAATGAGCGCATTTACAGTCTGAATATAATCGTTACCTGCCACACCATCCGTTAGACATAGCGTGTGCATATCCGAATTTTCGATAATAAAAGCAAGTTCGTGGGCTTTGTAGTTGGTATTTACCGTAATGGCAACAGCACCTAACTTGGAGCAAGCAAAGAAATAAGTAAGCCAATCGGGAACATTTTGTGCCCAAATGCCCACGTGTGAACCTTTTGAAACACCAATCGCTAAAAGTCCGTTTGCTAACAGATTGACACGCTGATTAAACTCGCTCCACGAAAATCGTAACTGACGATCGGGATAAACCATAAAATCCCGATTAGGGCTCTCGGTTGCCCAATACTCCAACCAATCACCTATTGTTTTGTCGAATAATTCCATCTTTTTGTTAAAATGGTGTGTAAACTATTGCCAATATTTTTGCTGGATTACTATCGGCAGAACTTACCAAATGATTGACAATTGAATCGTAATAGATACTGTCGCCTTGATTTAATGTATGAGTTTCGTTGCCGTAACTAATTTTTATAGAGCCGCTTAACACGTACAAAAACTCTTCGCCCTCGTGCGATGAAAGCGTAACTTCTTTGTTTTCGGAAGGAAAAATATCAATTAAAAATGGTTCGAAATGACGACCAGATTTATTGCCAGCTAACGAATAAAAAGCAAGATGTGAATTTTGCTCCGAAAGTTGACTCGAAAAGGAAGCAGGTTGACTGTCATCGTTTTTTCGATAAATAACGGGACCTAATTGCTCCGAGTCGTCGAGAAAAGTACCCGGACGAACACCTAAACCGCGCGCAATTTTAATGAGTGGAGCAAGGGATGGGATTTTATCGCTTTTTAAAACAATATTAATGGCACCTTCGGTCAGTCCCGAACGCTGCGACAATTCCTGAATGCTGATATTTCGGTCATTCATTATTGTCCTGATTTTTTCGCTTACTAAACTATTACTCATGGAAATTAGAAATTAGAAGTTAGAAGTTAGAAATTGGTTAATTAGTTAATCAGCTCATCATCATATTAACTCATCATTACATTATCACATCAACACATCATTTCGTATATTTCAAGGTATGTCCCATACGCAGTTTTTTGGTTTGCATATAGAATTCGTTGTATTTGTTGGGTTGAATTTCGATGGGTACATTTGCAACAATCGATAAGCCGTAAGCTTCAAGACCAATGCGTTTAATCGGATTGTTTGTCAATAATTTAATTTTACAAACACCCACTTCGCGCAATATCTGTGCTCCCACTCCATAGTCGCGCTCGTCGGCTTTAAACCCTAAATGCAAATTAGCATCTACCGTATCCATGCCTTCTTCTTGCAGTTTGTAGGCTTTCATTTTGTTCATTAAACCAATACCACGACCTTCCTGATTCATATAAATAATTACGCCCTTTCCTTCCTTTTCAATCATTTCCATCGATTTGTGAAGTTGTTCGCCACACTCACAACGCAAAGAACCAAAAATGTCGCCCGTAACGCACGACGAATGAACACGTACCAATACAGGTTCGTCTTTTACCCATTCACCTTTAATTAAGGCAACATGTTCCAAACCATTCGATAATTGCTTGAAAGGTATCAGTTTAAACTCACCGTGAGCCGTAGGCATATTTACCATAACTCCTTTTTCGACCAACGATTCCGATTTCAAACGATAGGCGATAAGGTCTTTTATCGACACCAATTTCATATCGAACTTTTGAGCAATTTCTATTAGTTGTGGCAAACGCGCCATGCTACCATCTTCGTTCATAATCTCAATCAAAGCTGCTGCGGGATATAGTCCGGCAAGTCGTGCCAAATCGACCCCAGCTTCGGTATGTCCCGAGCGACGCAAAACACCTTTGGAACGTGCACGAAGCGGAAAAATATGCCCCGGGCGACCAAAAGTCTCCGGTTTGGAAGTTGGGTCGGCAAGTGCCAAAAAGGTCGCTGCTCTGTCGGGAGCTGACACTCCTGTGCTACAACCTTCTAATTTATCGATACTTACGGTAAAAGGCGTACCATGAATAGAAGTGTTAGCTTGCGCCTGCATCTCAAGTTCAAGTTCGTCGCATCGCTCTTCGGTAATTGGTGCACAAAGCAATCCACGACCGTGAGTAATCATGAAATTTACAATTTCGGGCGTCATTTTTTCCGCCGCACAAATAAAATCGCCTTCATTCTCACGATCTTCATCATCTACTACTATCACAATTTTTCCGGCTTTTATATCTACCAAGGCCTCTTCAATTGTATTTAATACTGAATCCATATTTTTAGTTAATTAGTTGTTTTATTAATTGCTTTTATTATTCATTCTCAG
This sequence comes from uncultured Paludibacter sp., assembly GCA_964511115.1. Classification (GTDB taxonomy): domain Bacteria; phylum Bacteroidota; class Bacteroidia; order Bacteroidales; family Paludibacteraceae; genus Paludibacter. Next base: position 9,703 of record CAZEEN010000024.1, read on the forward strand.
AATCTTAACCTCGATAAATGTTCTGATTTTTTGCATCACTTTCATATATTCTTCGGTATTGAAAAGCACGGCATCCACCGCTGCATTGTAAGTTAGGAAAATCCCTACCGGCAACAAAATAGACGAACTGAGCCACATGCCTTGAAGTGCAGTCCATAACCCTTCGCGTGCCATTTTGTAACCAGTATTATCAATTATATAATAAATAATAAACATAACTACCGAAATTACCACAGGCGCACCAAGTCCTCCTTTGCGGATAATAGCTCCAAGTGGCGCTCCAATAAAGAAGAATATCAGACAAGCAAACGAAAGTGTAAATTTTCGATGCCATTCTATTTCGTGCCTACTTACATAAAGTGTTGCTTCGCCTAAGTTCAGTTTTTGAAACTCAATCTGACCTTTCATTTCAGTGGCTTTTTGCATCGCAATTGTCATAGCCATTTCCATTTGAGGCTTATCCAACTTATAAAACAAGCTATCGGAGTTATAGTTTTCGGGACGTATATTTTCTCCTGTTTCAAGAGAGCGATTCCAAGCCAATTCGCGTCCAAAATAGCGACGTTGAACCATTTCGGCAGCCTGCTCGTTTTGCCGCTGAACCACCACTTTCGAAGCCGAATCGATGGATATAGAGAGATGTTTTATATTTTTACTTATATGTTGGTCTTGTAAAATACTCTCGTCGTAACGGTTAAAATCGGAATCAAAATCAATTAAAATTTCTTTTGCACCAAAGGTTTCACGCCGATATGGTATGCTGTTTGAACTTGTACTAAAACCCTGATTCTCGATATTTGCAAAACTTTCGCCATCGAAAAGATAGAGCATAAGGTATTTTTTATCTTCGCTCAATTTTATTCTTCCGGAGTCGGCTAACATGATGGTCGCATTATCAAAACCTTTCGAAAAATCGTAAATCATCATGTCTTTTAACAAACCATTTTTCTTATCGCGCACATAGAGGTTTATGCCGTTTATACCCGAATAAAATTCGCCGGTCGGAATATCCAACTCGGGAGATTTTTGGCGCAGCGAATATATTAATGTCCAGAGTTTTGATTGTGTGATAGGTAATACATTGTTCGAAAAATAAAAAGCCGAAATGGAAATTAAAGCAATAAAAACAACCAGCGGACGAATAATGCGAAACAGCGAAACGCCAGCTGATTTCATGGCAGTTAACTCAAAATTTTCGCCCAAATTTCCGAAAGTCATAAGCGAGGCCAGCAAAATTGCTAAGGGAAGCGCCATAGGTACGAGCGAAGCCATAGCATACGCGAAAAATTCGGCAATAACGCCAATTCCAATGCCTTTACCTATTAAATCGTTAAAATGTTTCCACAAAAACTGCATTAAAAGTATAAAGATGCAGATTAAAAAAGTCATCACAAACAAAGTGATAAATCTTTTAAACACATAAGAATCAATGGTTTTTATCCGAAACATTCGTATAGTGATGTTTTTTTTATTGGGACAGCAAAGTTAGTTCAAAAACTTGAAATTACAAACGTGAATAATGCTTACTTTTTTTTTCGAAAAAGCCACAAACCTGCAAAGGTTATTATGCCATTAATCATTAGCAATTCATAGCCAAATTTATAATTAAAATATTGTTCAAAAACGAAATTTAAGCTAAAACACAAAATAGGTGAGATTATTGCTATAAATGGAATAAATTTATCTTCTGTTTTGATTTTTGTAAACAAACCAAAAACAAACAAACCGAGTAACGGACCGTATGTATAAGAGGCTATAATATAAATGGCATCAATCACACTTTTGTTGTTAATGGCTTCGAAAGCTAGAATAATAAGCACAAAAAGCACCGAAATGGCTATGTGTATTTGTTTGCGCTTGCGGGTAGCTACTGCGGCATCCTGATGTTGTACGCCCAGAATATCTACTGCAAAAGAAGTTGTAAGAGCTGCCAGAGCCGAATCGGCACTCGAAAAAGCAGCAGCTACAATGCCCACAATAAACAACACCAGTACCGTTTGACCCAAATAATTCGTAGCAAACAAGGTGAGTATTTCGTCCGATTTTTGGGGAAGTGTAACTCCGTTTTGAGCTGCAAGCATAAGCAGCATAAGACCCAGCGTTAGAAAAAGCAAATTTACAGGCACAAACGAAATTCCATACCAATACATATTTTTTTTAGCATCTTTCAAATTGCGGCAAGTAAGGTTTTTTTGCATCATATCCTGGTCGAGACCAGTCATAACAATGGCTATAAAAATACCGCTAAAAAACTGTTTGAAAAAATTTTGCTTCGAATGCCAATCGTCGAACACAAAAATGCGTGCATGTTCGTGATTCGTTAAAGCCGAAAAGAGCGTTCCTTGTTCAATATCCAAACGCGAAGCCACCTGAATAACGAGTAAAATCAATGCAACAATCATTATAATAGCCTGTAGAGTATCGGTCCAAACAATTGTTTTTATACCACTCCGATGGGTATAAAGCCAGATTAAAAGTATTGTGGCACAAACAGTTATTGTAAAAGGCACGTTCCAAACATCGAAAACTACGGTTTGCAAAATGGCTGCCACCACATACAAGCGAGCTGCAGCTCCTATGGTTTTCGAAAGCAAGAAAAACGAAGCTCCGGTTTTGTAGGCATTTTTTCCAAATCGCTGTTCCAAATAAGTATAAATGGACGTGAGTTGAAGTCGATAATACAAAGGCAATAGCACATTTGCAATAATTAAATAGCCAAAAAAGAAGCCAAAAACGGTTTGCATATAGCTAAAATCGATGGTACGCACCATGCCCGGAACCGACACAAAACTCACACCCGAAATAGACGAACCAACCATGCCAATAGCAACCACCCACCAGGGCGATTTACGATTACCCAAAAAAAATGCCTCATTATCAACACTATTCCTACTTACTAAAAACGAAATAAGCAGTAATAACGAAAAATAAACAGCTATAATGATTAAAATTATTGTTCCAGACATATAAAAAAATTTGTGCACAAAGTTAGCAAAAAAGCATTTAACCACCGTTCTCGTTTTTTAAAATTGAATGTTAGCGATATTTTTTGTAAATTTGCACTTTAAAAAATATAAACGCGTGAGTCAACCTCTGTTTTCGTCGGCATTACTCGAAAATGCCGTTCAGGAATTTGCTAAACTGCCCGGAATTGGTCGCAAAACTGCGCTCCGCTTGGTATTGCATTTGCTCAAAAGGGAAAAGAGTGAGGTCGAGAGTTTTGGAAATTCGATGATACAACTCCGGCGCGACATTGTGTATTGCACCGTTTGCCATAATATTTCGGATACCGATGTGTGTGGAATTTGTAGCAATACCTCACGCGACGGCCGTACAATATGTGTTGTAGAAACGGTAAAAGATGTGATGAGCATCGAAAACACACAGCAATACAGGGGTTTATACCATGTGTTGGGTGGCGTAATTTCGCCCATGGATGGCATAGGGCCTGCCGACCTCGAAATTGAAAGTTTGGTTAATAGGGTGAACAATGGCGAAGTAAGCGAAGTTATATTGGCGCTAAGCACCACAATGGAAGGCGATACAACGAATTTTTATATTTTCCGAAAACTGGCTTCCACCAATGTAAAAATCACCACCATTGCGCGTGGAGTATCGGTTGGTGGCGAGTTGGAATATACCGACGAAGTTACACTGGGTCGCTCCATCGTAAACAGAGTTGAATTTACAAATTCATATAAATAGTGAGAGTTATGAATTACGAATTACGAATTAATTAAGATAAATAAAAAATGAGACAAACACTCCGACAATTACAGATAGCTTACTACAGCGTATATATTGCTGCCATTGCAGCTGCCACATCGGGATTTTATATTTTAAAATCGGGATTTGTAATAAATCCACTTAGTCAAACAGGAACTGTTTTAAACACCTTGCTGATTATTTTTATAATCGGTTCGGTTCCATTAAGCTTAGGATATTTTAATAAACTTACCAAAAAATGGGCCCTATTGGAAGACGAAAATCAACGCCTCGAAAACTACCGTAAAGCCGGAACCATTCGCATTGCAATTATCGGACTTGGATTAGTACTTGGAGTTTTGTTTTTCTACATTATGAACTCGCAATCCATGATTTTTTGTGCCGGAATAGCTGCTATAGCCTTGTTTTTTTGTAAACCTAGCGAAGCAAAAATCAGTACCGAATTAAACATTGAAAATTGAAAATTTATCATTAACCATTAAAAATTAATCATTTATGCTTACAATAGCCGTAGATTTCGACGGAACAATAGTTACACACGAATACCCACGCATAGGAAAAGAAATTCCATTTGCTATAGATACGCTTCTAAAAATTCAAAAAGACTTTCAGGCTTGCCTTATACTCTGGACAGTGCGCGAAGGTCGTGAGTTGGACGAAGCCGTAGAATTTTGCAAAGCCAAAGGACTCGAATTTTATGCCGTAAACAATAATTATCCCGAGGAAAAAGAAACGGATAAACAACCACGAAAACTCAAAGCGGATGTGTTTATCGACGACCGCAATTTGGGTGGCCTGCCCGATTGGGGTGTAATGTACCAAATGATTGCCTCGGGCAATCCGTTGAAACCAGCTCCTACACAACTATTAAGCGACTTTCCACTTAAAAAAGAAGGATTCTTCAAAAAGATTTTTGGTTGAAAAAAATATAGGTTTATGTCGAAAATCTATCATCTCCCAATCTCATACCGCATTGTACGAAGTCTGATAATAAAGGCTTTGCAATTGTACTACGACGAAATTATAGTTACAGGAACTGAGAATATCCCTACTAATGGTGGATTTATTTTTGCACCAAACCATCGCAATGCATTGATGGATGCATTGGCTGTTGTACTTATTACACCAAGCGAAAAATCGACTACTTTTTTGGCCCGCGCCGATATTTTTAAAAATAAACAGGTGGCTAAATTTATGCGTTTTTCCAAAATCATGCCTGCTTTCCGTATCCGCGATGGGTTCGAAAATCTAGGAAAAAACAACGAAGTTTTCGACCAATGTGTGGAATTGCTCGAAGCCAATCAGGCACTTTGTATTATGCCCGAAGGAAATCAGGAATTGCCACACAAAGTACGTTCACTGGTAAAAGGTATTTTCCGCGTGGCATTTTCGGTACAGCAGCGCAACAAAACCGAACATCCACTGCAAATTGTGCCCGTAGGGTTCGATTATGGCGACAGTGTAAAATATGGCAAGCATCTGATTATCAACATTGGGAAACCGATAGATGTTTCTGATTATAGCCAAAGTTATACCGAAAATCCACCAAAAGCAGTCAACGAAATTAAAGACGAGCTGAAACATCGATTAGAACAACTTACACTGCATATCGACTCCGAAAGGAATTACGAAACTATACTTTCGGCCATTGAATATAGTCATCTTAAAATGCTTCGCAAAAGCGAACAAAAACCAACAACACTTGCAGCTTACAACATGCGCAAACAGTTGGCGGATAAGCTTTGTGCAGTTGATAAAGAACAACCGGAACGATTAGAAGAACTTGCAACACTTACTTCGGAATACAAAAAAAGCTTAGAAAAACATCGTATTCAGTACCGTAATGTAGATAACAAGAAATCGACTAAAACACTTATTTTAAATAGCTTACTATTAATTATCTCATTTCCATTTGCAATGGTGGGTTTTTTGATGAACGCCTTACCGTTTTTTATGCCCGTTTGGATTCGTAAAATGTTGAAAGTGCAGTTCGAAGGATTTTTCAGCTCTATTCAGTTTGTATTAGGACTAATTTTATTTCCCGTTTTTTATCTGACACAATCTTTATTATTATGTTACGTCTTTTCAATTTCAGCACTTTATATCCCATTTATACTTGTTATGCATTTAATCACAGGTGTTTTATGTTTTAAATATTATAGTAATCTAAAATGCACAGTTGCATCAATTCGCTACAAATTACTTCCTGAAAAGGAACGTAAAAAAATAAAAACAATTCGAAATCAAATAATTAATACGGTTTTGATTTAGCAAAAGAAGAACGCAAATTACACAAATTTACACAAATTTTATTATCTCAATAATTTTCAATTTGCGTTTATTTGCGTAATTTGCGTTCAAAAACTTAGAATAATCTATCTATTAAATTAACGGTATATTATTCGCATCGCACTCAGCCCGCATATCGTCGGACCAAATGCTTGCCTGAATTTCGCCAATGTGTGCTTTTCGTAAAAAGAACATACACAAACGCGACTGACCAATTCCACCACCGATTGAAAGAGGCAAACTATCTTGAATCAAGCGTTTGTGAAAATACATTTCCAATCGTTCGTTTTTGCCTTCAATTTCGAGCTGACGCAACAATGCAGCTTTATCCACACGAATTCCCATCGAAGATACTTCGAAAGCCATTTCTAACACCGGATTCCACAACAAAATATCACCATTCAGTCCGGGCATTCCGTTTTCGGCAATTGTCGACCAATCGTCGTAATCGGGTGCACGTCCATCGTGTTTTTTACCATCGCCCAAAGCTCCACCAATACCGATAACAAAAACAGCTTTGTGTTTTTTCACAAATTCGTTCTCGCGTTCTTTCGAACTTAGTGTAGGATACATCTGACGCAATTCTTCAGCATGAATAAACGTAATTTCGGCTGGCAAATAGGGTTTTATATGTGGGAAACTTTCGGAAACCATATATTCGGTACGCAAAAATGAATCGTAAATTTTACAAACTACCATTTTCAAAAACCCAATTGTGCGTTCCTCAGCTGTCATTACTCGTTCCCAATCCCATTGGTCCACATAAAGCGAATGCAGGTTACCTAATTCCTCATCGGCACGTATAGCATTCATATCGGTGTAAATTCCATAACCGTTTTCAATTTTATAATCTGCCAAGGTTAAGCGTTTCCATTTGGCAAGCGAGTGTACCACTTCGGCACGCACATCGCCCATATCCATAATGGGGAAACTTACTGCACGTTCAGTTCCATTCAGGTCATCGTTAATTCCTGTTCCCCTAAGTACAAACAAAGGAGCCGTAACACGACGAAGTCGAAGGTCAGATGACAAATTGGCTTGAAAAAAATCTTTAATTTTGGTAATACCAAGCTCCGTTTGCTGTAAATCGAGCAAAGGTCGGTAGTTGGCAGGTTTAAATAAGTAACTCATTTCAGGTGTATTTTATTTTGTTTTGATTGTTCTATGACACAAAGATAAACATTTTGTAAAAAATAATTGTTATTTCAATTGACAAAAGTACTATTCTATGATATTTTAACATTACTGACAAAATGTTAGTTGGCAAGAATTTTGTAGGAAAGCGTTTCATAAATTTTAAAAACAAAAAAAACTATGTTAGGAAGTTATATTATTTTTGGTGTATTTGCATTGTTAAGTTGGGCTATTTCGGCACGTTTACAATCAAAATTTAAAAAGTATTCAAAAATTCCCATTCCAAATGGTATGACAGGTCGCGATGTGGCTGAAAAAATGTTACGCGATAATGGCATTTACGATGTTAAGGTTATTTCGACCGCTGGACAACTAACTGACCACTACAACCCACTTACAAAAACGGTGAATTTGAGCGAAGGCGTTTACGATTCGTGTTCGGTGGCAGCTGCTGCCGTTGCGGCTCATGAGTGCGGTCATGCTGTACAACATGCTACTGCTTATGCACCGCTAACCATGCGTTCCAAATTAGTGCCTGTAGTAAGTTTTGCTTCGAACTGGATGCAGTGGGTATTGTTGGCAGGTATTTTATTGGTCAACAGTTTTCCTCAATTGTTGTTAGCAGGTATAATTTTATTTGCAACAACTACCTTTTTCAGTTTCGTAACTTTACCAGTCGAAATTAATGCCAGTAGTCGTGCTTTGGCATGGTTAAGCAATGCTGGCATTACCAACTACAGCACCCACGAACCGGCTAAAGATGCTCTGAAATCGGCTGCTTATACATACGTAGTAGCAGCCCTTGGATCGTTAGCAACGTTGGTTTACTACATACTGGTTTATTTGGGACGTAGGGATTAATTTCTTCGTATTGCAATTTACAACAAAACCACCGCAAGCCCTCAAGCCTACGGTGTTTTTTTTTAAACTAAGTACCACCTTTTTGGCTTTTGAAAAAAAAATAATTCTTTCACCAAACACACATCAACATGCATCTTTCTGAAAATTTTGCCACTTCGTCGTAATCTATCTGTACTCATAGGTGTGCGTTTTCGTTTATTTTACTGCGACAAAATTACAGCTAAACGAAAACCTACACCATACCTTTTTGGAGGGATATTTATACCATAAATAAGGTAGAAAGTAGGATATGAAATTTTAAAAAATGATACAAAGTAAAAATAAAGCTATTTTGTCAACCGAAACGAGAACGTACAATGCGTACAGATAACTACCGACGCCAATCGCGAGCACTTGGATAGCATTTTGTCATAATTACACGAGAATACCCACATTTTCACTGTCGCAGATGGGAATTTTTTGCCATAATACTTACATTTTGATTTTCAATTTAACACTTTCCTGTTTTGTAACCGTTTCAATAATATTTATTTTCTTTTCTTCAAAATTATTCTTGAAAAATATTTTGGGAAATATTTTACTGTTTTAAAATTTTTATATCTTTGATTTTCAAGTAAATAAAAATTATTTTGGAAAACTTTTTATTTTAGCACAAAATAAATATTGAAAAATAAGTTGTGTATTCAATAAATTTTGATTAAAATTGCATCCGCTTTGAGACACAAAACATCAAACCCATAAATCATTCATATTAATCTTTTTAAGAAAAATTAAAAACCGTGAACACCCGTACTTATTCACAAGAAGAAATTAAACAAGCCTCGTTTGAATTTTTTAAAGGCGACGATTTGGCAGCAAGAGTCTGGTCAAATAAATACGCATTAAAAGATTCGTATGGCAATGTTTTTGAACTTACTCCGGACGATATGCATCGTCGTTTAGCCCGCGAAATTGCCCGCATCGAAAGGAATTATCCCAATCCGCTTACCGAGGATCAGCTTTTTGAATTGTTTCGCAATTTCAAATACATTGTTCCGCAAGGAAGCCCCATGACTGGTATTGGCAACGAACATCAGGTTGCTTCGCTTTCGAACTGTTTTGTAATTGGTTTCGATGGCGATTCCGATTCGTATGGCGCTATTATCAAAATCGACGAAGAACAAGTACAACTCATGAAACGTCGTGGTGGTGTGGGTCACGATTTATCACATATTCGTCCCAAAGGTTCACCTGTTAAAAATTCGGCACTAACCTCTACAGGTATTGTTCCTTTTATGGAGCGCTATTCTAACTCAACCCGCGAAGTTGCTCAGGATGGTCGCCGTGGCGCGTTAATGTTAAGCGTATCTATAAAACACCCTGACTCAGAAACATTTATTGATGCCAAAATGGAATCGGGAAAAGTAACCGGCGCCAATGTTTCGGTTAAAATAGACGATGATTTTATGAAAGCTGTTTTGACAAATCAGCCTTATAAACAACAATATCCTACTGGTTCGGACAATCCTTGGTTTGTAAAAGAAGTGGATGCCAATACAATTTGGAAAAAAATTGTACATAATGCATGGCAATCGGCTGAACCGGGAGTTTTATTCTGGGATACAATTATTCGCGAATCGGTGCCAGATTGCTACGCCGACTTAGGTTACAAAACGGTATCGACAAATCCTTGTGGCGAGATTCCACTTTGTCCGTACGATAGTTGTCGCCTATTGGCTATCAACATGTATTCGTATGTACAAAATCCGTTTACAAAAGAGGCTTATTTCGATTTCGATTTATTTGCAAAACATGTAGTATTGGCACAACGTATCATGGACGATATTATCGACCTCGAAATGGAAAAAATTGATGCCATTATCCAAAAAATAGATTCAGACCCAGAAGCCGATGATATTAAATTAACAGAATATCAACTTTGGGAAAAAATAAAACTTAAAACCACCCAAGGTCGCCGTACAGGTGTTGGTACAACAGGGGAGGGCGATATGTTGGCAGCTCTTGGATACCGTTATGGCACAGACGATGCCACCGATTTCTCTGAAAGTGTACATAAAGCTGTAGCTTTGGCTGCTTATCGCTCGTCGGTAATTATGGCTAAAGAACGTGGCGCATTTACCGTATACGAAGCAAAACGTGAAGAAAACAATCCGTTTATTCAACGCTTGCGTGAAGCTGACCCTGCTCTATATAAAGATATGGTGAAATATGGTCGCCGCAACATTGCTTGTCTTACCATTGCTCCAACCGGCACAACCAGCATCATGACGCAAACTACTTCGGGTATTGAGCCAGTGTTTATGCCTGTTTATACGCGTCGTCGCAAAGTAAATCCAAACGACAAAAACGTTCGTGTTGATTTTATTGACGAAAATGGCGATTCGTGGGAAGAATATGTAGTATTCCATCACAAATTTGTAACATGGATGGAAGCCAACGGACACCCAACTGCAAAACATTACACGCAAGAGGAGGTTGAAAAACTAATTGAGGAATCGCCTTATTATAAAGCTACTGCCAACGATGTTGACTGGCTGAAAAAAGTGCAAATGCAGGGAAAAATTCAGAAATGGGTTGACCACTCGATAAGCGTAACTATCAATTTACCAAACAATGTGGACGAAGAATTGGTAGGAAAACTCTACGAAGAAGCATGGCGCGTTGGCTGTAAGGGAGTTACTGTATATCGCGATGGCTCACGTTCGGGCGTATTAATTGCAACTACCGATAAAAAAGAAGAAGGAAAAGACGGCAAAACAGTTTGTTTCCCTTATGATGAAGAACACTTTATTCGTCCGAAAGAATTGGATTGCGATGTAGTTCGTTTCCAAAATGCTAAGGACAAATGGATTGCATTTGTAGGTTTGAAAAACGGTAAGCCTTATGAAATTTTTACTGGTTTGGCCGACGACGAAGAAGGAATTTTACTTCCTAAAACAGTTACCGAAGGTAAAATCATTAAAACGACGGACGAAAACGGACAAAAACGTTACGACTTCCAATTCCAAAACAAACGCGGCTATAAAACTACTGTGGAGGGATTGTCGCACAAATTCGATAAAGAATACTGGAACTACGCTAAACTCATTTCGGGCGTATTGCGCTACGGAATGCCAATCGACCAAGTAATCAAAATCGTTTCCGGATTGCAATTGGATAGCGAATCTATCAACACATGGAAAGTAGGCGTAGAACGTGCTTTGAAAAAATACATACCAGATGGCACTCAAATTGCCGGACAGGAATGCCCAAATTGCGGACACAAAGCTCTTATCTATCAAGAAGGTTGCTTAACGTGCAAAAACTGCGGTTATTCAAAATGCGGATGATAACGCTACAACAATAAATAAAATACCCCGAAAGTTTTAAACTTTCGGGGTATTTTATTTATTTATTTTCAATTTACTATTCCACCATATTATGAAAGACATTCTGCACATCTTCGTCGTCTTCAATTTTATCCAACAACTTGGTAACCTGCGCTTTTTGCTCTTCATTTAGCTCTTTCATATCATTCGGTATACGTTCGAATTCAGCGCTAAAAATTTCAAAACCGTTTTCTTCTAAATATTTCTGAATTGATGAATAAGATTGAAATTCACCATAAAGAATAATTGAGTCCTCATCTTCCACCAATTCATCAACCCCAAAATCAATAAGTTCTAGTTCAAGATCATCAATAGACACACCTTCTTTAGGAGCAATCTTAAATACACATTTATGATCGAATAGAAATTGTAAACATCCACTTGTTCCAAGTGAACCACCGTGACGGGTAAGATAACTTCGTACATTAGCGACAGTACGGGTTGGATTATCGGTAGCTGTTTCAATAACTATCGCTATTCCGTTTGGACCGTAGCCTTCGTATACCATTTCTTTGTAATCGGCTTCATCTTTCGAAGTCGCCTTTTTTATTGCCCTCTCCACATTCTCCTTGGGCATATTTTCTTTTTTCGATTGCTGAATAAGAACCCTTAAACGTGGATTTGTATCAGGTTCTGGTCCACTCTCACGAACGGCAATTGTAATTTGTTTTCCTAATTTTGTAAAAACGCGGGCCATATTTCCCCAACGTTTCATCTTGGTTGCTTTACGATATTCAAACGCTCTTCCCATGATTTATTTATATAGATTTATGCAGATTTACTGCCATTTTGTTTCGGAATGCAAAAGTATTAAAATACATGCATATAACCATATTTAAACTGCATTATTTCATTTAAACTTTATTAAATGCCTTATCTATTTGTTTGTTCGAACAAAATTAAATGCATTTCCAATGTTCTCAATTACATCTCCGGCAATCATCGATTCACACGATTGTGAATTTAACGCTTTGTCGGCAGCCAATCCATGCAAATAAACACCTAGAATTGCCGCATCCAAAGGCTCATAGCCTTGAGCCAAAAACGCTGACAGAATTCCGGTTAGCACATCACCCGTTCCAGCAGTTGCAAGTCCTGCATTGCCGGTTGAGTTGAAATAACACATGCCATCGACATTAACAATCACTGTATGAGCACCTTTAAGCACAATCAAAACTTTAAATCGCTTTGCTATTTCACGCGCTTTTTGTATTCGTTTCCAAGTAGAATTATTTACCCCAAAAAGTCGGTCGAATTCTTTTGGATGCGGAGTTAAAATACTTTTTTCGGGTATTAAATCCATAAAATGCTTGTTGCGCGAAATAATATTCAAAGCATCTGCATCGATTACGCAGGGCGAAAATAATTCAGTAAAAAGTTTTTCGAGCATCGATGCCGTTTCAGGAGCACTTCCAAGTCCACAACCGATACCAATAGTTGTATAATTTTTCAGTTCAGGAAATCCAACACAAAAATCGTTGTTTTTATCGCTCCAAAAAATCAATTCCGGCACAGAACTTTGGCAAATCACACGATTACATTCCGGCCCATGCAATGTAACAAGACCAGCACCACTGCGTAAAGCAGCTCGCGAAGCCAACACGGAGGCACCAGCCATTCCTTTGCTTCCAGCTATTAATAAAACATGACCAAAAGTTCCTTTGTGTGAGAACCGTGCTCTGCTTTTATATTTTGTTTGAATAAAGTTCTTTTCTGTAAGAAAATATTCCGTAGAAGTAGCTTCTATTGCATCAGTATTCAACTCAATATCCAGCTTCTGCCACTCTCCTACTCTACTTCCGGCTTCGGGTAATAAAAACGAAAGTTTTGGGAATTGAAATGTCAATGTATAATCGGCCTGCACAATACTTTGATTATCAGCTGGATTCTCCTCACAATACATACCCGACGGAATATCAATGGACACAACATTACATCCACTGTTGTTTATCCAGTTTACAACGTCCAAAAACAGCCCCCAAAGCGGTCGCGATAAACCTGAGCCAAATAAGCCATCGATAATTACAGTTTCGATTTGATTAATTTGTGGAGCAGTAAATACAGTAGTTTGTTCAATAAGCTTTTCAGGAAAATCAGCAATCAGTTTTTGTTTATTTACACTACAATCAGCTGATAATGAATTAGTACAAAACAAATAAACCGAAACTGTATATTCGGCTTGCAATAACATGCGTGCAATAGCCAATGCATCTCCACCATTATTTCCGGGACCACACACCACACAAACAGGGATCGACTTATCGAAAAGTGAGCTAAACTTATTGAAAAAGCACTGTGCAGCCCGTTCCATTAAATCGATGGAAGCAATAGGTTCGTTTTTAATGGTCAATTCGTCGATATGACGAATATTTTCCGCTGTAAATAATTTCATTTTATTCTACAATAATTTTTTGCAAATATAGTGAAGATAAAACGAAAAACGCCACTATCGAATTTGATAATGGCGCTTTTACTTTATAATAAAAAAAGACTATTTTCTGTTTTTAATCTCTTCAGCCGATTTTACACGCTGTCCGGGATTTTCTTTTGCAATCTGACGAAGAATTTCTTCGGAATAACCAGCGCGAATTATGCTCGGTGGAATATGAAATTCGTTTTGTAAAAACTTACCGTCTTTTTCTTTCTTGATATTTCCATCCATATATTTAACGAGCAAATATTCGCCTAATTTTTTCCAGGCTGCTGTCGAGTTTTCGGCTTGGGTGTTGCTAAATGAAGTTAGGAAATTACGTGCGTCAGCTTCGGCCATATTTACCGCTGCTTTGTCTACTGCTGGTACAAATTTTTGAAAATCAGATTCCCATTGTGTTTGCACTGCTTTGATATCTTTCATCATATAGCTGTATTTTCCATACGCAAAATTAGCCACCTGATTGTAAATCCAAAATGCAGAAGTAGGCGAATACTCCAACAAATTACCATTTTTGGCATTGTAACAAGTTGGTACACTGTTTATTCCACAATACATTGGAACAAGTATATTGCTTGCAGCATCGTCAACTCCAAACCAATGTATTCCGCCAATGTAGTTTGGTAACCAGCTTCGCATTTGCGATACAAAAACAAATCCACTTTGCTGTGTTGCTACAGGGCGCTCATGCATATATTCAACGCTATCTACTTTAAAACCAAGCGGGCTGTGACGCAATTTACTTCCGAAAGGAGCCGCACAAACACCCTTTGTCATATCGAATTCAGTACCTTCATATTGGTTACGCATGTATTCTTTCATTTTTTGGGCATCCACTTTAAAAGTGGGTTTAATCCAAAGCGGCATACGTTCCTTTGTTTCACCTTTTACATAACTAATGTATTTATCCATAGCAGGATCAACCTGACGGAAAAAACTCCAAACGCGTGCTTCGCAAATACGTAATGCGCTGTAATCTAGTGGCGCATAAGTATCCGAAAAACTAAAATCCGAGTTGCGACCTTTAAAATAACCCTTTTCGCGGGCAAAAAGTATCACATCTTCGGCATAAAGGCAATTGTTTTTATCATCGAAAGGAAAAGTTGTGATGCGTGCCTGATTGGCATGACCCGAAACACATTCGTCGGGGATGCGTTGTGCTACCCAAACAGCACCTTTGTTGCGAGGTCCTTTACCAATCATTTCCATTATCCATACCTCGTTGGGGTCGGCAATCGAAAACGATTCGCCCGAACTGTAGTAGCCATACTCGGCAACAAGGTCAGTCATTACTTTTATAGCTTCGCGAGCAGTTTTGGCACGTTGCAAAGCAATGTAAATCAGACTTCCGTAATCAATTATTCCGGTTGTGTCAACTAAATCTTCGCGCCCACCAAAAGTTGTTTCGCCAATCGAAAGTTGATGTTCGTTCATATTTCCGATTACGGAATATGTTTTTTCGACTTGTTTTATCTTGCCTAAATATTTACCTGTATCCCATTCGTAAACATCCAGCATGGCGTTAGCTGGGTAAGTTGCTGCCGGATAATGGTATAAAGCACCAAATAAGAAATACGAATCGGCTGAGTATGAAATAAGTGTAGAGCCATCGGTAGTGGCATTTTTACCTGCCAAGAAATTGGTACACGAAAAACTAAAAGTCCACGAAAGCAAAAATAATGTCAGAAAAAAAAACTTTTTTATCATTGTGAAAATATTATTGAACGAAATGTAATTTTATAATTGTTGCAAAAATAAGCAATTTTCTTAAAACACGAAACACGGAACCTGAAACACGAAACAATTACACCAATATGCAAGCCATAGCTATGCTGTAAAATTTAGATTGTGTACTTTCGCTTCGTGATGTTAGCACAACAGGTTTTTCGGTTCCTTGCAATAAACCTGCCATTTCGGCTCCGGCAAAAAGCGACAAACCTTTGTAAAACGAGTTAGCACTTTCGAAATTAGGAAAAATCAGAATATCGGCATCGCCCAACACAGGTGTTGGTACGTTTTTAATGCTACCCCGCTCTTTGTCCAATGCTAAAAATATATCCAACGGGCCATCCAAAATGACATCGCCAAATTCACCTTTACGCCATTCATCTTTTATATCCAAATAATCCTGCATGTAAGGAATTTTTGGATTAGCAACTTCGGTGGCATGAATTAATGCAATTTTTGGTT
>CAZEEN010000025.1:0-25600 GCA_964511115.1 uncultured Paludibacter sp.
TGGGTTGGAAAAGTCCAAATTATGTGTATAAACATGCCTATTTGCCTAAATTAAAATTACTTGTTCGTAATTGGAAAATGAGCGATGATTTGGCATTTAAATTTACCGCCAATAGTTTGACTGCCGAAAAATATATAAGCTGGATTTCAGCTCTTCCCGAAGGTGAAAATATTGTGAATATCGGAATGGGATATGATGTTTTTGGTTTAATAAATAGCCCTGAATCAGGAATATTTGATTTTTTGAAAGCATTGCCCTATCATGCTATGGAGCAGCAAATTTCGTTTGTTTTACCTTCGGATTATACCAAAAAGACAGATGCCATTGATATCCTTTCTGTGCCTTATCCAATGAGTTGGGTAGGTAACGACAAAGATTTAACTCCTTGGACAGGGAATGACTTGCAGCAAGAAGCATTGAAAAAATTATATGCTGTGAGTGAGCGTGTGAATCTTTGTAACGATAAACCATTGCAGCGCGATTGGTTGCTACTACAATCGTCCGACCATTTCCGTTATATGAGTCATAAAGATGCTTGGGGTTCGACCTACGAAACCGCTTACGATGCATTTATGAATTATATGAATGTGTTAGCCGATTTCTTGGAACGTGTTGAAGCTCAATATCCTACTACTATCGAAAATGAGGAGTTAAACGAATTACTTAAAACTATTAATAACCAGGAAAAAGAAATTGCGGCTTTAGAAGACGAAATTAAAAAGCTAAAAGCTAAAAAATCGAAAGACCTTAAAAATTAATAGACAAATTGTACTTATCTCATTCCCTCTCCTTTTGGAGAGGGTTAGGGAGAGGTAATCAGAATAATTGCCGTAGCATGACAAATGCTACCACCCAAAACAAATAAATGCCATACGGCATGCATAAATTCAACTTTTTTGAGTAAATAAATTATTGCTCCAATTGTATAAAAAAGTCCACCAGCTACCAACCACCAAAAAATGGACATAGAGTCCGTTGCCGAAAGCACATCAATCAATGGCTTAAAAGCAATAACAACTACCCAGCCCATAGCTACATAGCAGGCTGTTTCCAGTTTGCTTGCATTTTTCAAATTTGTAAAACTCAAAATTACTCCGGCTACAGCAGCAAGCCAGATAATTGTAAAAAGTGTCCATCCCCAATATCCTTCGTTTCGTAATATAACTAAGGTAAACGGTGTGTACGATCCTGCAATGTGCAAATAAATAGCTGCATGGTCGAACTTTCGAAGCAATTGTTTTTTGTTTTCGGATTGTTCGTAGTGATAAAATGTGGAAGTTACGTACGAAAGTGTCATAAATGTGGCATACACTAACGTGCTGATTAGTAGCCAGTAGTTGCCTGTCTGTGAATTGGTTATTGCAAAAAATAGAAATACAATTATTCCAAACGGTATGCCAATGGCATGGGTGATGGTGTTTGCTTTTTCTTCGCGTAAAGAGTATCTCGACATTTATATAGATTTTTGTACAGCAAAAGTACAGTGTTTTCGGCAATAATTACTAACTTTGCTTCCCTAAAAATTGTAATTTTATACATGAAAGCAATGATTTTTGCTGCCGGACTTGGTACGCGACTCAAACCCATTACCGATAATTTACCCAAAGCACTTGTTCCAATTGCCGGAAAACCACTTTTGGAACATGTAATTCTGAAATTAAAAGCTTCGGGTTTCGATGAAATTCTGATTAATGTACACCATTTCCCCAATCAGATTATTGATTTTATTCGTGCTAATAATGCTTTTGGAATACGAATTGAAATTTCGGATGAGCGCGATATGTTGCTCGATACGGGTGGTGGTGTTAAAAAAGCAGCGGCATTTTTCGACGATAATAAACCGTTTTTGGTACACAATGTAGATATTCTTTCGAATATTAATCTCAACGAACTATATATTCAACATTTGCGCAGTAATCCGCTGGCAACGCTTGTCGTAAGTTCTAGGGATACATTTCGCTATTTGCTTTTCGACGACGGACTGCGCCTTCGCGGTTGGATAAACGAAAAAACGGGCGAAACAAAACCTGCTGATTTTCAACACCCTGAACGTTATAATAAACTGGCGTTTTCGGGTATTCAAGTACTTTCGCCACAAATTTTTGAATTAATGCAGTTATATCCTGATAAATTTCCAATTATGGATTTTTATTTGCAAAATATGACTAACAATAATATACTTAGTTTCATTCCAACTGATTATAAAATGTTGGATGTGGGTAAATTGAATGTTTTGGATGAGGCTGAAAAATTTGTTAGTTCGTATTAGCCATTATATTAATTTATTTTATTAGTTTTGTAGCACGAAAAATTAAAAACGTAACACCATGTCAGTAGCCCGTTTTGGCGTTTCACTCGAAAATGAATTGTTAGAAGCACTCGATAGTTATGTGTTGGAAAACAAATTTCCAAACAGATCGCAGGCTATTCGTCATTTGGTGGAAAAAAATATTGTCGAAAAAAAATGGAAATGCAATAATATCGTTGCCGGAGCTGTTACGCTAATCTATAATTTTCATAAAAACGATATTTTATCGAAACTTAATGAAATTAAACGTGAAGCAACAAGCGAAGTATTATCTGCGCAAAGTTTTTATTTATCCGATGATAAAATTTTAGAAATTATTGCAGTTAAAGGACCTTCGCACAAACTTACCGAATTATCTGATAAATTAATAAGTATCAAAGGTATAGAGCACGGTAAATTAGTAATGAGTAAAATCGATTAATTTTTTTTGTTTTTCAAGTAACACGAAATATAAAAATAGTAACACAATAAATAATTTTAATGAAAAAAATAAAAACCGTTCTTCTAATTGCATTGGTTGTATTACAAATTAATGCTCAAAACAATTTTAAAGACTCTGTTCAGCTGAATGAGGTGCTTGTAACAGGTTCAAAATTAGAAGTTTCTCGAAAAGTGATACCATTGTCAATTTCACAAATTAGTAGGAATGAAATTGAGCATTCTGGCGAAATAAATATTCTACCTTCGCTAAATACATACGTACCCGGAGTTTTTGTTACACAACGAAATGTATTGGGTTTTGGAGTAGCAGCAGGAGGTTCGGGTGCTATTACCATGCGTGGAATTGGTGGTGCTCCTAATACCGAGGTGCTGGTTTTGATTGATGGACATCCCCAATATCAGGGTATTTTTGGTCATCCACTCGCCGATGCTTATGTGGCTTCGGATGTAGAAAAAGTGGAAATTATTCGTGGTCCAGGCTCGCTTTTATATGGTTCTAATGCAATGGGCGGTGTTATTAATATTATTACCCGAAAAAATAATAAAGAAGGAATTAGCGGAAATGTAGGTGCGTCGTATGGTTCGTACAATACGCAAAAGTATTATGGTACAATAGGTTATAAAAAAGAAAAACTGAGTGTTTTTGCTTCATTAAATCACGACCAAACAGATGGAATTCGTGAAAATACCGATTTTAAGATTACCAATGGTTATACCAAAGTGGGTTACGATATTAATAAACACCTGAAAGTAAATGCCGATTTTAATATTGCAAAATTTAATGCCAACGATAATGGTATAATAGGTTTACCCAAGCCTTTCAATATTGATATTACGCGTGGAAAAACTTCGTTTTCGTTCGAAAATAAGTACCAAAATACCGAAGGTGCTCTCAAACTATATCATAATTTTGGTGAGCATACGTTATCGGATGGTTTTCACTCAACCGACCGCAATAGCGGCGCTATGATTTACCAAAGTTTTAAGTTGAATATCGGAACGGTTGTAACGGTAGGTTCCGATTTTAAACAATATGGTGGCATTGTTAATCAAACTGCTGTGCGCGATTCGCTTATAACAATCAACGAATTAGCGGCTTATGTGCATGCACAGCAAACTTTATTCGAAAATCTCACTATAAGTGCCGGTTTACGTGCCGATAATCATTCAAAATTCGGAACGGAAATAGTTCCAATGGGAGGCATATCGTATTACCCAACTCAAAATACAACTTTGAAAGCTTCTGTATCGAAAGGTTTCCGTAACCCAACAATAATGGAACTATTTCTATATGCTCCAAACCCCAATCTGTTGCCTGAGCGAATGATGAATTACGAAATAAGTTGGCTGCAATCGTTAGTAAACAATAAATTAAAATTAGAACTTACGCTTTACAATGTGAAAGGTGAGAATCTGATACAAGTTGTTGCTCCTCCTATTCCTGCCAAAAGACAAAATGTTGGTAGTTTTGACAATAAAGGAATTGAGTTTTCGGCAAAATATGCAGTTCTAAAAGCACTTTTTATTCATGCCAATTACAGCTATTTAGATTTAAACAAACCGGTTATAGCAGCCCCTCGTCAGCAATTAAATGTAAGTGCCAACTATAAATATAAGATTTGGGATTTTAATGCCGGAATACAATATATTGAAAAACTATATACTTCAATAGCACCTAACGTAACAATTCAACCTGAATATCTGCTGTTAAATGCTCGTATTGCATGCTTTCCAATCAAAAATTTGCAGGTTTTTGTATCGGGTAATAATTTGTTAAACAAAACGTATCAGATAAATTATGGTTATCCTATGCCTGGAATTAATTTTAACGGAGGTGTAAATTATCGCTTTTAAATTTTTATAGCAAATATATATTAAAATATATTTTGGAAATATTCGTACTGGCATTGAATATTAAATGGTTTAAAGTCAACATTTTAATTTTTATAATGGGAAACTATTTATTTTATTTCTAAATTATTATTTCCTAAATGTTTTATTTCTAAATAATATATTCTATCTTTGTGGCGCAAATGGTTCACAAATTTCATTCAGTATTTGTGATGAAAAGGGAATTCCGTGTAAGTCGGAAACTATACCCGTAGCTGTAATCTCCATAAACGTATCGAACAACCCTCAAGCCACTGGTTTAGAACTGGGAAGGCCGTTCGAAAAACGGGAGCGAGTCAGAAGACCTGCCAATTGCAATTTAATTCTGGGCTTTCGGGTGAAAGGCAATAGGATGGTTTTTGGTTCGTTTTCAACAACGTTAATCAAAGGTCTTTCTTATCTTTAAAAGTTATCCAACGTCCTGTATTATTATTGAGTAAAATTTTACAATCAGTAAAAAATCAAAATAGTATTATGGAAACAACAATTATTAAAAGAGACGGTAAAAAAGTAGCATTTTCGATTGAGAAAATTAAAAATGCCATCCGTAAAGCATTTTTATCGGTCGGTAGTTATGCTACAGACGAGGTAATAGCAAATTTACTCTGCCGCTTAAATGTCAGCAATGGTGTAACAGTTGAGGATATTCAAAATCAGGTAGAAGTTGCACTTATGTCGGAACGCTATTACGCAGTGGCAAAGTCGTATATGCTTTATCGCCAAAAACATCTGGAAGACCGTGAAGTACGTGATAAATTGGATTTTCTGATGGATTATTGCGATGCACAAAATGCTGCTTCGGGCAGTAAATACGATGCCAATGCCAATGTTGAAAATAAGAACCTAGCAACGCTAATTGGTGAGCTACCTAAATCGAATTTTATCCGTCTTAACCGCCGTATGCTTACCGACCGCATTAAAGAAATGTACGGCAAGGAAGTTTCCGACCGCTATATTGACCTCTTGAATAAACATTATATCTACAAAAACGACGAAACGAGTTTGGCAAACTATTGTGCCAGCATTACTATGTATCCTTGGTTAATAAGTGGGACAGCTTCTATTGGTGGCAATTCCAAAGCTCCGACCAATTTAAAATCTTTCTCGGGCGGATTTATAAATATGGTTTTTATGGTGTCGAGCATGTTGAGTGGTGCTTGTGCCACCCCCGAATTTTTGATGTATATGAACTATTTTATAGGACTGGAATTTGGCGACGATTATTTCCTCGATGCCGATAAAGTAGTGGATTTATCCAAGAAGCAACGTACACTGGATAAGGTAATTACCGATTACTTTGAACAAATCGTTTATTCGATAAACCAACCTACTGGCGCACGTAATTTTCAGGCTGTATTCTGGAATATCTCTTATTACGACAGGTATTATTTCGATAGTCTCTTTGGTGAATTTGTATTTCCTAACGGCAGCAAACCCGATTGGGATTCGCTCAACTGGTTGCAAAAACGATTTATGAAATGGTTTAATCTTGAGCGTACCAAATCCATTCTTACTTTCCCTGTGGAAACTATGGCTTTGCTAAGTGAAAATGGAGATGCTAAAGACAAAGAATATGGCGATTTTACTGCAGAAATGTATTCCGAAGGTCATTCGTTTTTTACGTATATGAGCGATAATGCCGACTCATTGAGCAGTTGCTGTAGGTTACGCAACGAAATTACCGACAACGGTTTTAGCTATACACTTGGAGCTGGTGGCGTTTCTACAGGTTCAAAAAGTGTGTTGACTATTAACCTAAACCGTTGTATTCAGGATTCAACACGTAAAGGAATGCATTATTTGTTTTTCCTCGAAGAGGTAGTAGATTTAGTACACAAAGTACAATCGGCTTACAACGAAAACCTGAAATACATGCACGAAAAAGGAATGTTACCTTTGTTTGATGCGGGATATATAAACATGAGTCGCCAATACCTTACTATTGGCGTAAACGGATTGGTGGAGGCGGCAGAATCGATGGGAATTGAGATTACCGATAATCCTCAGTATTTAGAATTTGTGCAACAAGTACTAGGTCTCATTGAGCATTACAACAAAAAATACAAAAGCAAGGACATGATGTTTAACTGCGAAATGATTCCGGCCGAAAATGTGGGTGTAAAACATGCTAAATGGGATAAACGCGATGGATTTAAGGTGAACCGTGAATGCTACAACAGTTATTTTTACATTGTCGAAGATGAGTCAGTAAATATCGTGGACAAATTTCGCATGCACGGACGCCCTTATATTGAGCATCTTACTGGAGGTTCGGCATTGCACATGAATCTCGACGAACATCTTAGCAAACCGCAATACAAACAATTGCTACGCGTAGCTGTACAAGAGGGATGTAACTATTTTACTTTTAATGTGCCCAATACAGTTTGTAACGATTGCGGACATATCAATAAGCAACATTTACAAGAATGTCCCGTTTGCCAAAGTCAGAATTTGGATTATCTAACACGGGTAATTGGCTATATGAAACGAGTGAGTAACTTTTCGCAAGCACGGCAAATCGAAGCTGCCGATCGTCATTATGCTACGGTATCACAGCTATAATATTGTATTTCAGGAAGTACCTGGCGAAGTAACACTGGCTATCAACCTCAGCAACTGCCCAAACGGTTGCAAGGGTTGCCATAGTCCGCATTTACAAGAAAATACTGGCGACGAACTTACCGAAAAAGTAATTGAATCACTGCTAGTAAAGTATGGCGATGCAATAACTTGTGTGTGCTTTATGGGTGGAGATGTCGAACCGCAACAAGTGCAACATTTTGCAGGTTACATAAAACAAAAAGCCAATATGCAGCTTAAAACAGCTTGGTATTCAGGCAAATCGAAACTCCCCGAAAATTTTGCTTATGCGAATTTCGATTTTCTAAAACTTGGCCCATATGTAAAAGCGCTGGGTGGTTTGGATTTGCCAACCACCAATCAGCGATTTTATAGGGTTGAAAATGGAGAGCTAATGAATGAAATAAGAGCCTTTCGAAAACGTAGTTTGAATTATTCCAAAAACACAATGTGATAGCTGAATACCAATTCTACAGTCTTTTCAATTTCTATCACCCACTTTCACACTTATTCCTTTAAACGTTTGCCAGCCAGAAGCATCAGTGAGTCGTACCATAAAATGGTAATCACCCGTATCCACATCGGCAGGAATATTTATCTGAATAGTAGCCTCATAGCTTGTTTTACCAGCTGGAATACTATATTCATTAATAAAAAGCAAGGGTTTCACTGGAGTTTTCACAGCTCCTAGCTCACATTCGGTAGCCGAAGTGCTGTGTGCGTGGTGGTCGAAATTATTGTGCATCTCGATGCTGAACGAACCTAATTCTACGTTATCGGTAAACAAGGCATTGAAGGTAAAACTTTCGCCTCGGTAAACGCTAACGCAGTTTTGTGGAAATGCCGCTGCGCCATTCATGTCAATTATTGGAAGCGATTCATCTTTCTCTGTACAGGACGAAATAGCGAATAGTATAATAAGAATAAGTATATTTACTTTTTTCATTATAATAAGTTTAGAAGTATTGAAGTAGGATTAATAAACCTACTTCAATACAGTAATTATTAAATTAATTGCCTGCCAACACTTCAATCTCATCCTCTTTTATGGTCTGATTTCCATCCATATCGGTTACTTTCATGTGAAAATGATAATGACCTAATTCGGCAGTAGCCGGAACTTCTAAATGCTCATGAAAATCAGCATTTTTAACTCCCGCATAACCTTTGGTATAGATTGAATCTACTGCCCATTCAGTTACTTCTTGAGCATTGTTTGCAATTTTCATTGGCGAAACTGCAGCGTGAGCTTCTTCGCTATGAATAATAATTTGAATACTCGCAATTTTTAAATCTGCTAATATCTCAGCATCGATATGTAAATCGGTACCTTGTTGCACTGTTTTCGTATTATCAAACCCAAGTTCGGTAAGCGAAATAGTTGGGCTTTCTTTTTTATCACACGAAGCGATAAATACTGCTAAAATGGCTATTATTGCCATTGATTTTAAATTCATTTTCATTTTGTTTTAAATTGTTATTACTATAATTGTTTGTTTTTAAAATGCCATTTGTAAGTTAATCACCACATTACGTCCTTGCCCAGGAACTTGAATCAACCGATAAAAGCTCGTGTGGTCGTAGTATTTTGTGTTTAAAATATTATTTATCAATGCGTTTAATTCAATCTTTTGTTTGCCAATTTTCAATTCAGCACCTGCCGTTAAATTTATAAGTCCATAACCGGTAGTTTTCTTTTCGGGCGGCACAATGTTGTTTTGTGCTGCTACTAATTTATATTCAACACCCATAGTTGGTTTCTGAAGCATTTCGGTGTTTTTAAAAGCATATTTCAATCCAATATTCGACACAAACGGTGGCGAAAACGGTAAGGTAAATCCTTTTTTCGATCCCGAAAGTTGCACCGAATAAATATATTCAGCATCCACCGAAGCCGAAAGATGTTTTGTAATGTCGTAGTTTACTGCACATTCGCCACCCGTTCTGAAAACTTCGCTTTGGCTATGATAATATACTTGTTGTGCTTCGTAGTAATCCGACGTGGGGTTCAGATAAATGTAATTTGGAAAATAATTCACAAAAGGCGATACTTCAATATTCAGGTTGTCAAATTTCCAATTTAAGCCCACATCCAACTGATACGATTCCTCTGCCTGCAAAGTGGAGTCGCCTTTTTCGTAACGATAAATATGATAATTAATGCCATTCGAAGCCAGTTCTTTGGCCGTTGGCATGCGGAAACTTTTACCAGCATTTATTTTTGCCGAAAAATTTTGGCTAAAATACGTTGCTCCAATACCCCAAGTCAGACTGCCAAACGTACGGTTCAACTGTGTAGCACGTTGTTTGTTTTGCGATATGCCATTTCCTAGGGGAGTGGCGTACCAATCGAAATACGCATCAGTTTTTAGAGTTCCAATATCGTATCGAAGTCCTGCATTGACCATCCATTTTTCGGAAAAATGAATTTTGTTATGCAAAAATACTCCACTCGTAAAGCTCTGATAAGCAGGCAGAATAAATCCCCAGCCTCCAATTTTATTTTGTTGCCCTTCGCTGTTTATTCCGGCCGTAAAATTATTTATTCCGTGTTTCGGAAATTCAAAACGCACATTACCTGTCCACGTTTTTTTGTCGTAAAGTCGCTCAAGCGAGTCGGGTGGGGCAGGCATATAGCCATGCGCAATGGGTTCGGAAAATTCTTGTCGGTAGTTGTTCTGAAACGCCAAATCGACATTCAATTTGTAATCCTGAATTGTCCATATACTATTGCTAAGTATCTTAAAATGATTTACTTGCTGCATGGGTAAATCGATGTCGCGGTCGGAATGGTCGTAATTGATAAATGAATTTCGAATCTCTAAACCGTGAGCATTGGCAAAAAAACCGCTTTTCGAAAACACATCGGTTATGCTCAAATGGCTCGAAAAACCATTGTTCAAATATCCCAGCGTAATGCCACCGCTTTTATCGTTTCCGGCAGTGTTGCGTAAGTTATTGTTTTTTAGTTTGAAAAAATAAGTCATGTATTCAATGCTGTCGGTTGGCACTTTATAGTCGGCATATTCGCTTATCGAAAAATGCGTTTTGACATAAAAATGCTCTTTCCGTACGAAATATTTTGCCGAACCACCGTACAAGTTATTGTTAGTTTGCGTTGTAAGCAAAATACTTCCACCATGCGTGTGCTTTTCGGGTGTTGTTAGTTGCTTCAAGTCAATCACTCCGCCTATGGCATTGGCACCATACATAAGCGATGCCGGCCCTTTTATCACTTCAATGCGCTCCACGTTGAATTGGTCAATTTCCAATCCGTGGTCGGCTCCCCATTCTTGTGCCTCGTGTTTTACGCCATTTTCGGCCACCGACACGCGGTTAAATCCCAAGCCGCGAATCACAGGTTTCGATTGTCCCGAACCAATATCCATTGAGCTTATACCCGGCAATCGACTCAGTGTTTGCATCAAGCTTCCTGCGCGGTTTTCAGTCAGAAATACTTTGTCAACCATGGCTATCGACAAGGAGTTTTCTTTTTTTCGATTTGTTGTAAATTGCTCATTTACTTCTACTTCGTTCATCATTTTGCTCTCCGGCGATAATTGAATTCGAACATCTTTGTTTTCCGAAATAAGTATGGTGTCGACAAAAGTTTTATATCCCAAAAAAGAAGCCCGAAAAAGGTGTTTGCCTTTTTGAAGGTTCGGAAATGTGAAAACGCCTTTTCTGTTTGTTGAGGTGCCAATTTTCTCATTATCAAGTAGCAGCGATGCTCCAATCAACGGATGATTAAATTCGTCGGTTACTATTCCCGTTACTGTCAGGTTCGTTTGAGCCTGTATCCAGCCCGAAAACAATATTGTACAAACAACTATTAGATATTTTTTTTTCATCAACTAAAAATCAATTATAAACCCAAAATGCGATTATTTTACCGCTAGCCCCTCACTGCAAACTATAAACTAAAAACTATAAACTATCTACTGCAAACTATAAACTAACTCCCACTACATTTTTCGCATTTTCCTCTGATAATTATATCACTATCCACACTTTTGTAGCCTATAGGCAAATTAAACTGCGGAATTTGAACTTGCTCCAAACAAACCACATTCTGACACGACTCGCAATAAAAATGCGCATGTTCGTTTCGGTGAAAATGATGTTCGTGTTGCGCTTCGCAGCAATTTAAACCATAACGCACAAGCGTATTGTCCACCACAATTTTATGAATTATGCCAGCTGCACTTAAAGTTTGAATGTTACGGTAGAACGTAATACGGTCGTAATTTTCGGCCATCGCATCTTTTATTTCATTTTCAGACAGCGGTTTACAACCATCTTGCAAAGTTTTAATAATAGAGATGCGTCCCGGTGTTTTTTTTATTTCGTGGAGTTTTAATATAGCTGTAGCATTCATCGTATTTGCAATATTTATTCAAATGAAACAATGTTGCAAAGATAATGTTTTTGATTGGAATAAAAAAATGTAGAGTTTTCTGATTTTTATTTTAATCAAGCTTTTTTTGTATCGAAAACAATCGTAACTTTGCATAAAATCAGAATAAACAACTAATTTTTATACAAAAAACATGCTTAAAGGAATTTCACCACTTATTAGCCCCGAATTGTTGGGCGTTTTAGCGCGCATGGGTCATGGCGACGAAATAATACTTGCCGATGCTCATTTTCCGGGAGAATCTTTCAACAATCGTGTTCTTCGTGCCGATGGACTTCGTATTCCTGAACTGTTGGAAGCTATTTTACCGCTGTTCGAACTCGATGCATACGTGCCACATCCATTAGCAATGATGGCTGCCGTAACTGGTGATACGCTCGATCCTGCGGTGGAAGCTTCGTATCTCAAAAGTATTCATATTACCAATCCGAATGCACCAGCAATTGACCGTATAGACCGATTTGATTTTTACGACCGTGCTAAATCGGCTTTTGCGGTAGTTATGACAGGCGAAACGGCCAAATATGGAAATATCCTTTTGAAAAAAGGGGTAACGCCAATCATTTAACAATTAATCATTGACAAATTTCAACTAAAATGACATAGAAATCAAAAGCGAAATTTTTACACAGAAACAGTACCGTAGTATTTAATTGCTTCTCCTATTTTGGTTTTGATTGAACGTAATTCTTTTATTTAATAAATAATTTATAACAGTATAAACTACCATCGAAAATAGCTGACTAACATAAGGCTCAAGGTGTGTGTAATGAAGTAAAAAAGCAAGTACCCCGAATTGTATAAGATACGAAATGCCAAAAACGCCAATAAATTTTACAAAAGTAACTCCCACTTTCGATTTATTGTTGAAAGTCCAGAATTTATTCAGAAAATAGCTATTCATTACCCCAATTACATAACCCACAACATTAGCTACATAGTGCGAAGTTGAAAATACATTGACACAAACCCATATTGTTAGTAATGTAATGAGCGTATTTAAAACGCCTACAAACGAAAATTTGAGGAATTGATAAATATTCTCAGTTATCTTCATTATTAATTTGGATGATAATTAATCTTACCTTGATTTATCCGGCATTTAATCTGATTTAAAACTAAAATTATTGCCGTTAAATATACAAAGAATGCAGGCCATAGAGGTAAAAATTCTTTTAATCTAGAGCAACTGATATATGCATAAAAAGAGACAGTCCAAATTGCAAACGGAATTCTTGAGTTGTTTTTACTCCATAATAAAAATATAAATGCCAATACATCTCCTAAATAGAGATATCTTTCGTGCATACCTGGTAAAATAAATGGTGTGAATATCACACTTGCAAATGCCAAAAGAATAAGATTGTCTATGTTCAATTCAAAATTTTTATATTTCAAATAAATGCTAGAAAATATGGTAAGTGCTGTCGTTGTTATAATTCCTACAAGTTTAAACGTGCTATAATCTGCATCTTGAATCCAAACATAAATATTAGGCATAAACATGGTTAGCGATTGATAATAGTCAGATTGGTTTAAATATATGCTAAATAAATCAGTTAAATATCTTCCATTTAACCATGCAGGCATTATTGAAATAAAATAGACTATAGGAATTGTCAGAAAATAATACCATTTTGTTTTTCCAAATAGGAGCAAAGTAAAATAGTATGGTAAAATAAAAACGGCTTGTGCTTTAAATGCTATTGCAACTGCCAGTAGTACAACTGAGATAAAATGCTTGTTTATAAGGCTATAATAGATTCCTACAACCACGAATGTAGTGTAAATTGAATCGCATTGCCCCCAATAAGCGCCATTTAAAAAAACAGTAGGTATTAAGGGTAAAATGGCAGCCGATAACCAATATAGCATTTGGATTTTAGTTTTTAAAAATAGTATTTTCCCAACATATAATGCTAAAACAAATTCAAAAAGTATAGATATAATTTTAATCATATACAGTGAATTTAAGCCGGTTTTTGCTATTAAAATCAAAATGTATATGTATGATGGGGAATAATTGTAAAAGTCGTATCTTAATGATGCAAAATATCCATTATTTTTAATAAATTCAACCCAGGGGCCAAGGTATGTGTTGTAATCTCCTAATTTTATTGGCAAAAACAATGTTTTAAGAAGAAGGACAGCAATTATAATTATCAACCAATATAAACGCCCCTTTGATGTAGAACCGTCAATAAAATTATAGATTGTTTTTCTTATTTGGACTATTTTTCTTGTTAATGCCTGATATATAATCATTTCAAAATAGTGTTTTTGGTACTATAATTTATTGCAACCAGAATAATCAAATATGGCAATGCCAGGGTAAAATAGGAAACATCAACAACAGCATCGCTAAAAAAAATCGAACCTTCATATTTTTTCATTCTAATCAACTGGTTCAACAAGATAAAACTACTGACAAAAATTGCTGTAGTAGCAAAATACTCTTCAATTGTTTTCCACTTTAAAGCCATAAATACTCCGATTGCAAACATAATTAAAAGAGCTCTCCAATCCCCATTACCTGTTTGCGACATAAATGGATTTCGGGAAAAGAAAACCCATGAATCGGTATCCCAAAGTATAAATGGTAAAAATGCTAATGTGGCAATTAATAATACAGAAAAAGGAAAAATTACTTTTTGATTTATAGGTAGTTTTAAGTATTGCTGAAAGAAAAATAATGCTAATGGTAATAAGGCCGTAAATCTTGTAGCGGCAATAAGTCCACAGATTAATATAGAAAATGTAAGGTTATTAGCTAAACTTTTACTGTTTTTTGTAAACCACAATATGAGCATCATTACCAAAAGCGCATTACTTAGCCCGTCGCTTCGTACCAATATTTCCCACCAGTAGGCGGGAGAAATAAGAAGTAAAATCATAACTAAAAGTGCTTTATGGTACGATTCGAAATACTTATAGATTGCATAAGAAAATAGGCAAAGAAAAAATATAATACTAATTCCAACATCTTTAAGTAAGTAGAAAGGAAGGTTAATAAGATGCCAAATCGGAAAAGGAGATGCGAAATTAGTTTCGCTTACGTGTGTGTGAGTCCCATAAGGATACTTGCCGGCAAAAAAGCTATCCCAGAAAAACGAAAGTGCGGACCAACGATCAACCCGAATAGTATAAGGATCAATCAAAATAAGTGAGACGGCAATAAATATTACAGTTAGTGATATTACTGAGAGGTAAATAAATTTATGTGCCTTTTCTGAAATACCTGAAGTGATTTTATTGTAAAAATTTAGTCCTATAAACACAAAAAATAAATATACAATTAATGAAACGTATGGATTTATATCGTATCTGGGTAAATACTTTAAAATAAATATTGCATTGATACAAATAAAAAGCATTAAGTGAAGGTAAGTACTTGAAATGATTTTTGTCCAAATATTTTTCATTAAAAACAATAATTTTAATTAATAACCATAATTTTTGTTACAGCATTCTGTGTTCCATCTTCGTTTGCACAAATCACAAGATATATTCCGGTATTTACCTTTTTCCCATTTGTATTTTTTCCATCCCAAGTTGCAATTCCTCCATTCGATATGGTTTGACAAATCAGATTTCCATTTAAATCGGTAATTTTTACTTGTGTGTCTTTTATCAAACCAGTAATTGTTATTATGCCATTAAAATCTTCTCTGACAGGGTTTGGATAGGCATGTACATCTTTAAATTCTTCGTTAGCATTTACTGCATCTCCCTGATACGAAACTAAACCTTTGCTCGTGCCAAAAAAAACTTCACCACTAACAGGGTTTATTGCAATCGAAATTATATCGTTTGATAATAATGGGCTGTTTGAAGTGTTGAATTGTTTAATTGTTTCTTGTCCATTTTCCGACATTAAATATACTCCTGAATTTTCAGTTCCAATCCATTTTCGGTTAGCACCATCTATTGCGATTGCTTTTACTTTATCACTTTGAAGCAGGAAATCAGCTAAACCAGTTCCATCGTTTCGAGGTATTTTTACCCGTGAACATGTGTAGTTTGAATCAAATACTTTTGATGTGTTATAAAAAAGTAAAGGGCCTTGTTCAGTTCCAGCCCAAATTACCCCATTATGGTCTTGAGTTAAACAATAAAAATTTGATGGCGAAATTTTAGCGCCTTCATTATCGGTATCAATAAATGAAGATAAAAAGGTTGAATGTTGGTCATCAGCATTATTTTCAGGTGTTCCATTATCATCAAATACAAAAATTCCAGGCGTATATCTTACCGAATTTATCCATTTCTGATTTACATTTTGGTTGTTGATTAATATAGTATTTAATCCGGGTTTTTCTGATTCTGAATACTTTAACTGCTTCCATTCACCATTTTTAGTTAATATCTTTATTCCAGCGGCCACTCCTGTATTTGCAACAAACAGATTCCCTTCTTTGTCAAAAATTGCTCCATCCAGACGGATGTAGTAGGTTGCATTAGAAGGTACAACTGTTTCCAAGGTGCTATTTAAATGATTGTGCCACTTGAAAAATTTATTATTTTTAAACTCATAAAGTCCAGTACCATACGAAGAAACAAAAAAATGATTTTTATCTAAAGGGTTAACTGCAACATTCATAAAATCAAGCAACCTGTTTTGAATTACCGTGCTAATACTATCAGTATTGACATTAAACCATTTTTGATTTTCAAAAATCATAACTTCACCCCTGTTGTAGAATTGCGCAGCCCATCTTCCGCCCGGCACTACAAACAACTTTTCGCCAGCAAAAGTCATGCTCCAAGGGCTGTTTACGGCTGGGCCTAGTGGCTTAAATATTTTAGGTGTTATTGTATTAATATCTGTTACAGCCAATACTCCCTTTGCATTTCCTGCAAGCCAATAAAGGTTGTTCTCGGTGTCGTATTTGGCATCAAGTACTTCACCAACGTTTTCGATTAATTTTGTACTAAAAGTTTCGTCGGCAATGTATAGTGCTGCTGCCGAAGAGTAAACAATCATTTTTCCGTTCGAAACACTAAAGTTTGTTGCGCTGATATCTGTTAGTATATTTTGCCAACCACTTGTGGCGGTGTAAGAGTATAATTTGTCGCCGCGTTGCAAAATTAGTTTATCCGTAAAAACATCAAGTTTTTTTAATTCACCACTACCAGGAAGGTTTTGTAAAGTTGACCAATATTCAAAATTAACTAAATTTGGTTCATCAATATTAGCAGTGTAAAGTGCATTTTGAGCAAGAGCATATAGTGTGTTACCTACAATGGCTGTACTAAGAACTTTAATCTCGATTCCATTTGGACCAATATAATAGGAATCGGCAATTTCATTTTTTATTGTGTTAAGTACAACTATGCCAAAATTACAGGATAAATAAGCTCTTTCACCGTAAAATGTAATGTCATTTACTTCTTTGCTTGCACTTAATTGCTTGTTATATAAATCGGGTATGTTAATAGTCCCTCCGTTGGTCAATAAGTCAATATTTCCATTTTTATATAAAATTAACAGCTTTTTGTTCAATTTGTCGTAGTCGATGCGACTAATAATTCCGTCGTTAAGTCCACTCATTTTACCATAATACTCCATACAGCCATCTTCTTCGATACATTCTGTATTTTTTTCGATGGAAAATAGCGACCCCTCGCTTATTGCAAAGATTTTATTTTCGGTCTGTGCAATTTGTTCGATCGCATTGTAGGCAAAATGCGTGCGCCACTTTCCCATGGCGAGTTGCGAAAAAATGTTTGAAATGCAGACAAATGAAAGTACTATTGTTAATATTTTTATCTTCATTGATTTATAAGATAACATTGTTTTTTGTAAAGAATAATGTATGGTATAACGTAAAAAATGGGCATTTAGTACATGTGTTTTTACTTTGAAATCACTTTTACGATACTAAAATCATCAAAAGTAGCTTTTGTGTATTTTGTGTTTCTGAATTTAATAAGTTCTGAATTATGGATTATCATTATATAATTACTATTCGGATTTGAAGATTCAAAAACGTACCTTCCAAGTTTACTTACTTCTCGGAATGCTCCGGAACTTTGATTGTCAAAAACGACTTCTTTTCTGAATTTAACCGTTGCTATTTTATCATAAAAACATGTATAAATATATGGCATATTTATGTAGTCGTCCGAAACTAAAATTGTTTCATTAGTAAATCTTTTATTGGTATAGATTATTGCTTCACCAATACCTTTTGAAAAAGTCGATTTTTTTTCAGTTTGCAAAACTCCAAAATATGTACTTGCAAAAGTAATAAAGAGTATTGAGTAAACAATAATTACTGTATTAAAAATTACTTTTCGGTTTGAATTGTGCAAAAAAAGTACAAGTTTGTACACACCATCAGAACTAAAAAAAATAAGAGGATAAAAAATTATATTTAATCGGTTTATGTTTGAATGTATCATAATTGACATAGTAAGAGCAACAATCAACCAAATAATAAAAAGGCTACTAATTAAAGTACGTGATGATTTATCCCTGAAATAATTGTAAATGCTTATTGCTGCAAAAAATAAAGATATATGGTATATAGTTCCAGATTGTGGAATAGAATTATATAAATTGTTATCTGTTTGACCAAAAAGAATCACCGACACTCGCGCAATATTTTTAATAAATTCATTAAAAAAATCATCAGAAAAAAGATTGAAAATTGCCGATGTGCGATTGGAGTCCAATTTTGGTATTGCAATGAAAGAACTATATTCAGAGGTTAAACCGAAGTGATTTATTACTATAAATTTTAATATTGGTAATGAGAGTAACACAAAAATTAAAGCTGAGATTATTAAAATTGGAAACTCTACTTTTTCCCGGAGCTTAATAAACAAAATGATACCGACTATAAAAATAGGAACAAAGAAATATGAAGTGCCGTACGAGTATAAACTGAGGGATAGAAATGCGCTTGCAGGTAGTAGGTAGAAGATGTTTTTCTTGATAGCTTTTATAATAAAAAAAACGGCAATAAGAATAATAGTGGGAAATATATTCGATTCCAATCCCCAGCGAGCCGACATAATGCTCCAGGGGTTAATTGCAAACAAAAAAACCGAGAAATACAAAAATGATTTTTCTTTGAAGTGCTGTTTTGCAATTAAGTAAAACAAAAATAAAGCAATAATACTAAATAAAACATTTACAATACGTACGGAAAAAGTATTCAAACCCCAAAAATGAACAAAGGGGATCGTGAGATAAGCATACAATGCATTTTGACCACTTCCCCACGAAATAAAATGTATTGGGTAACTGTATCCATTTCTGTCAGCTCCTGTTGTTAAAATAGAAAAGGCCTCATATCCAATAGATGCTTCATCCTGATTAAGACCACTAGGTATTTCATCAAATTTGTAAGTGCGAACAAAAATACCAATAATAAATATGGATATTAAAACCACTACCGATAGCAGTTTCTTCGATTTGTACGCTGTATGTAAATTAGATTTTAGTTGCACAAATACTCCGCTAATTTTTTCACTGCCAAAGCACGGTGACTTATTTTGTTTTTTTCGTTTGTTCCAAGTTCGGCAAAACTTTGTGAATATCCATCTGGAATAAAGATAGGGTCGTATCCAAAGCCAGCTGTACCTTGTGGTTCAAGACTAATGTGTCCATCGATTCTGCCTTCGAAATAATGCTGTTCGCCGTCGATGATTAATGCTATAACAGTCCGGAAACAGGCTTTTCGGTTTGTGTTGCTGCCTAAGTTGCCTAGAAGTTTTTGCATATTTGCCTTTGCATCGTTGGCTTCGCCGGCATAGCGTGCCGAATATACGCCCGGTTCACCATTTAGAGCTTCCACTTCGAGTCCGGTATCGTCGGCAAAACAATCGCAACCAAATTTTTCGAAAATATAGTTAGCTTTCAAAAGGGCATTTCCTTCGAGGGTTTGTGCCGTTTCGGGTATGTCGTCGAAGCAGTTCAGTTCCGCTAAACTTGTAATTTGGTAGTCGGGAGCTAAAATAGCCCTTACTTCGGATAATTTATGTGCGTTATTTGTTGCAAAAACTAATTTATTCATGGCATCTCTAAACTTCATTCATTGCAAAGATAACAGTTTTTGCTGAAATAACTTCCTCTGATTTTTTATTTTTTTCAACAAAAAACCCACTACTTTGTAAGTAGCGGGTTTCTTGCTCTCCCTCTTGGACTTGAACCAAGGACCCTCTGATTAACAGTCAGATGCTCTAACCAACTGAGCTAAGGAAGAATTTAGCATGACATTTTTTTTTGTCAAATGCGTTGCAAAAGTAATTGATTTTACTGAAATATGCAATATCTTTGCACAAAAATAATGAATAATTTTATGAAAAAAGTTTTAGGAATGGGTAATGCCCTGACAGATATTTTGTTACAAATCGATAACGATGGCGTTTTAGCTAAACTAAATCTGCCAAAAGGGAGTATGCAGTTGGTAGATGCACAGAAATCAGAAGAAATTATGACTTTGCTTTCCGATGTTCAGCCAATAATGGTAACAGGTGGTTCGGCATCGAATACCATAAATGGTATTACGTGTTTGGGCGGAAAGGCCGGATTTATTGGTAAAGTTGGAAAGGATAGTATCGGCGAATTTTTTAAACGCGATATGATTAATAATGGTGTAAATCCACATCTTGAACTAAGCAATACTGCGAGTGGTAAATGTACGGTGTTGGTTTCGGCAGATGGTGAGCGCACGCTTTGCACTTTTTTGGGTGCTGCGTGCGAAATTGATGCTGCCGATTTAAAACCAGAAATGTTTGTAGGTTACGATATTTTTCATATCGAAGGCTACTTGGTACAAAACCACAATTTAATTCGTACGGCTGTAAAAATGGCTAAGGAGGCGGGATTAATGGTGTCGGTAGATTTGGCAAGCTACAATGTGGTAGAAGCCAATTTGGAATTTCTGAACGAAATGATTAAAGATTTTGTAGATATTGTTTTTGCAAACGAAGAAGAAGCCCGTGCTTTCACCGGAAAAGAACCCGAAGAAGCATTAATTCACATCTCGGAGCATTGCGAAATTGCAGTGGTGAAAATTGGCAAAGAAGGCTCTTATATTAAATCGGGCGAAAATAGTGTTAAAGTGTTGCCTCGTTTGGCCGAATGTATTGACACCACTGGTGCGGGCGATTTATATGCTGCCGGATTTTTGTATGGATTAGCTAATGATTATTCGCACGATGTGTGTGGAAAAATCGGTTCGCTCGTTTCGGCAAAAGTGGTAGAAGTTATTGGTGCCAAAATGACCGATGAGGTTTGGAGCGAAATTCACCAAGAAATAAAAGCAATGATTTAAAGAGTTTTGAACGCAAATAACGCAAAAAAACGCAAATTTACACAAGTATTAAATACTCAATTCCAATTAGAAAATGTAGTATATTCGTATTTGTGTAAATTTGCGTTCAAAAAATTATTTCAACCCGTCCGAAGTATATGCTTTTGGCAATTTGCGCAAATTGTATTGCGAAGCCATAATTTCGCCATAAGCACCAGCTGAGCGCAAAGCTATAATATCGCCACGTTTGGTAGCATTCATGCTATAATCTTTGGCAAATGAGTCCGACGATTCGCAGATAGGACCAACAACATCGTAAACATCTTCCGGCAAGTTCGAACTTAAGTTCTCGATGCGGTGATAAGCTTGATACAAGGCTGGGCGAATCAATTCAGTAAATCCGGCATCGAGTATGGCAAATTTTTTCGAAGTGCCTTCTTTTATATACAAAACTTTCGATATTAAACTGCCACATTGTGCTACCACAGCGCGACCCAATTCGAAATGAAGTGTTTGGCCAGGGCGAAGTTCCAAATGCTCACGGAAAACCTTGAAATAAGCTTCAAAATCGGGAATTGGGAAATGATTTGGGTGCTCGTAATTAATACCTAAGCCGCCACCAACATTTATCACCGATAAACTGATATTGCGATTTTCGAATAATTCCTGAAGTTCATTTACACGAACACTCAAAGCCTGAAACGAACTCATATCGGTAATTTGCGAACCAATATGGAAGTGAATACCAATAAGTTTAATGTTCGACAACGTAAGTACCAAATCCGTCACTTTTTCCAAATCGGACATATTAATGCCAAACTTGTTTTCGTTGAGTCCGGTAGTGATATAATGATGCGTGTGCGCACTTACATTTGGATTGATGCGTAACGCAACCTGAGCTGTTTTGCCTTTCGCAATAGCCAATTCGTTGATTACTTCCAGTTCGGGAATCGATTCTACATTAAAGCAGAAAATATCGTTTTCCAAACCCAAATTTATTTCCCAATCTGCTTTACCTACACCAGCAAAAACTACTTTCGTAGCTGGAATACCTGCATCCAAAGCTGCTTGCACTTCGCCACCACTTACACAGTCGGCACCAAGCCCTGCTTCCATAATGCATTTCAGCACGCTTGGGCTTACATTCGCTTTCATGGCATAATGCACGTCAAAGTTCGAACGGCTGCTTTGTGCTTTTACCTCGGTAAGTGTTGCACGCAATAAATCCAAGTCGTAATAATAAAACGGAGTATCTATGTCCTGAAATTTTTGTACAGGATAATTTGCTTTTGTCATTAACTTTCTAACTTTATAAACCTTGAAAACTTTACGAACCTTATAACTTTATAAACTTTCTAACTAAATAGTCCTTCGCTCAACGCCACCAATGCACGTTTTTTATCTTCGCCATTAATCAAAAACGAAACATTGTAATTGCTACC
This sequence comes from uncultured Paludibacter sp., assembly GCA_964511115.1. Taxonomy (GTDB): domain Bacteria; phylum Bacteroidota; class Bacteroidia; order Bacteroidales; family Paludibacteraceae; genus Paludibacter. Next base: position 22,348 of record CAZEEN010000025.1, read on the forward strand.
ACCGTACGAAATCATTCGTACAGGAATATCTTTCATGGCAGCTACCGCTTTTGCTTGGAATCCTACATTTTCGGAAGGTAAATCGCCTACAACGCAGATAATAACCATGTTAGAGTCGATAGTTACTGTTCCCAACTTTTTCAGGTTGTTTACAATCTCGTCCAAGCGTTTGGTATTATCAATCGTAATCGAAACACCAACTTCTGATGTCGTAATCATATCAATCGAAGTTTGGTACGATTCGAAAATTTCGAAAACTTTGCGCATAAAGCCGTGTGCCAACAACATTCGACCCGATTTAATTTTGATGGCCGTAATATTATCTTTTGCCGCCACTGCCTGAATAGTACCTTTTTTGCTTTGCATCGAAATCAGTGTTCCCGCAGCCTTAGGCTCCATGGTATTGAGCAAGCGAACAGGAATGTTATTTAATTTGGCAGGTAAAATACAAGTTGGATGCAGAATTTTTGCTCCGAAATAAGCCAACTCAGCAGCTTCTTCAAAATGCAAGAAAGGTACGGGTTTAGTGCCTTCCACAAAACGTGGGTCATTGTTGTGCATGCCATCAATGTCGGTCCAAATCTGTATTTCGGAAGCTTTTACGGCTGCACCCACCAACGAAGCAGTGTAATCGCTGCCACCACGTTGTAGGTTGTCGATTTCGCCATAAAAATTGCGACAAATATAACCCTGTGTGATATAGTAAGTATTATCTGGGTACGCTTGCAATTGTTTTTCTAAATTTTCTGCAATATAAGCGGTGTCCGGCTCCGAATTTTTATCAATGCGCATATATTCCAATGCAGGCAATAAAGCACTGTTTTCGCCTTTTTCGAGCAAATAAAGCTGAAACATATTGGTCGAGAGCATTTCGCCCTGAGCCAAAATAGCTTTTTCTTCAAAAAGCGTAAATACCGATTTTGAGAACGAACGAAGGTACTCAAAAATAGATTTCAGTATGGTTTTGGATTCTGTTTTGTGTTTTTCGGTGGAATATAATTCTTCAATTACTTCCATGTATTTTTGTTCCAATACATTGATGCGTTCGATAGCACCTGTTGTATTCATTTTGTAAAAATAGTCGGAAATTTCAACTAAACTGTTCGTTGTGCCCGACATAGCCGACAAAACCACAATTTTACGTTCGCCGTCGCAAATCAAATTAGCAACGTCTTTTATTCGTGCTGCTGAACCTACGGATGTTCCGCCGAATTTTAATACCTTCATTTTGTTTTAAAATTAGAAGTTAGAAACTAGAAGCTTGAAATTAGAAAATAGGTTTAAAAATTTTCCAATCTTCAAATTCCTTCAATTGAGCTGCAAAAGTAATATTTTTTATCGGTTTTTTAATTGTTTGTTTCTACTAATTGTGTTACTTATATGAAAATCGACCCTTAAAAGTTCAAATTTGCTTTTACAATGTATAAAACCTATCAAAACTATTGTTAGCAACTCAACTAATTTTACTTCTACCTTTGCAACACAAGCACCACTTTTTTATAGTAAATTGTGAACGAGCTAGTCAAACCGAAGTGTTGAACCAAAACTGAAGTTAAATCACTAATTTTGCGTAAGATAATCATATCGCTATATGATTATTGTCATGTTCTAAACAAATGCATAGTACATTCATCGGATGAGTTTCAAATCCTTCGAAGTTCAGCTGGTTTTTTCTTTCAAACAATAATTAAATGCGTTTTGTTATTCAATCAAAAAGAAGTTTTGTATATTTGCCAAAGTTCTAAATATCAAGTATGTATATTTAAATAATTTCCTTATGAAAAAACACATTCTCCAATCATTGATTTTCATTTTGTTGTTGGCCTTATCGGGTGGTGTTTTCTACATTCACCTGCTTACACCTATCATTACAGGTTATGCTGCTAAAAATTTGGCTTCGGGCATTTTTGTGGGTAATCGAACGCAGGAAAGTGTGGAGTCCATCGATTTGAATTTTTCGTTTATCAAGTTTAATTCAAATAAGGTAGATTACGAAAAAAAAGAAGTGGTAAGTCGTTTTTTGTGGGCAAGTTCAAAGGCTATTTATATTGATGGTTTTGGATGTACGCTTGTTAAGGAATCAGACGAAGAAACAATCAGAAATCGACCATATACAATTGTGCCGCTTCCAAACCAAAATCCCGATACCATTGCTTGGCCTGCTGGCGATAAACTGGCGGACTCCATTCCTGTCGGAATAAATATGGTCGTTCTAAACGAGGCTCTGAACAGGGCTTTTGCCGATACCGTAGGAACGAAAGGAACTTTTGCTGTGGCAGTTGCGTACAAAAATCAATTGGTGGCCGAGCGTTACAAGGAAGGATTTTCCTCCCAAAATCGTTTTTTAAGTTGGTCGATGGCAAAAAGTTTTACAAATGCACTTGTTGGAATAATGGTTAAAAAAGGAATGCTCGATGTGAATAAACCCTGTGATTTTCCGCAATGGCAACAAGATGGACGTAAATCAATAACACTAACAAACTTAATGCACATGAATGCAGGGCAGGAGTGGAGCGAAAGTTATGGAAATTTATCGGACGTTAATTTAATGCTTCACAAATATGGCAATATGGGACTTTTTAGCTTGGAAAAACCCTTAATTGCTCGACCTGATTCGCTTTGGGTATACAATTCCGGTGCAACGAATATTGTGTGTTATACCATGCGGAAACAATTCAAAAACGAATCTGATTATTACGCATTTCCACGCAAGGAATTATTTAACCCTCTCGGAATGCGAAGTGCTATTTTCGAAGTAGATGCTTCGGGTACTTTTGTGGGCTCGTCTTATATATATTGTACAATGCGCGACTATGTGCGTTTTGGTTTACTTTACCTTAATGATGGTAATTGGCTTGGAAATCAGATTTTACCCGAAGGTTGGGTTGATGATGCCCGTAGAGAGGCAAATGGGTCGAAAGGGCAGTATGGGTCGTTTTTCTGGTTAAACCTTTCGGGCGATTATCCCAATGTTCCACGCGATTTGTTTATGTGTCGCGGACACGATGGACAGTATATATATATTATACCATCGCTCGAATTGGTAGTTGTACGTACTGGATTCTCTAAAAAAGGAACTTTTGATTTACAAGCATTTTTAGCTTCGGTAGTTAAAGCTGTTGAATAAAATGTATAGAAAAGTGTACATTTTTGTGCACATAAAAAAATCAGCCACATACATTTTACTGTAAGTGGCTGATTTTCAAGTCGGGGTAGCGGGATTCGAACCCACGACCCCCTGCTCCCAAAGCAG
>CAZEEN010000026.1:0-17422 GCA_964511115.1 uncultured Paludibacter sp.
ATTATAAGCGACAAATATACTAATTTTAAAATAAATGGCGAACGAATGACTAAATTCTCCACTTTTTGTTCGGTTTTACGAGATGTAAAATGCAGCACAAAACCCGTCAACATTAATAAGCTAACTAATGGATAACCAACTATATATTCCCCAATAATTTCGGGATGAAAAGCTGTAAAAATTTGAGTTAGAACAGCTCCGACTGTTTGCATATCGGCAGCACGAAAAAATAACCATGTAAAGCATACAAAATGGAAAGTAAGTAGAATCCCTATGATTTTTGTCAATTTATTTTGGGGAATTGCAACAAACGACTTTACAAACTTTTCGATTGCCAGCATCACTCCATGTAAAGCACCCCAAACAATAAAACGCAATGCCGCACCATGCCACAAGCCTCCCAAAAGCATGGTTATAAGCAAATTAATATAAGTTCGGGTTTTACCTTTGCGGTTTCCGCCAAGCGATATATACAAATAATCGCGCAACCAGGTAGATAGCGAAATGTGCCAACGTCGCCAAAATTCGGAAATACTTGACGATTGATATGGCGAGTCGAAATTGATATTCAGTTTGTAGCCAAGCAGCAAAGCAATACCAATAGCCATATCGGAATAGCCCGAAAAATCACAATAAATTTGCAAAGCATATCCATAAACTCCCATTAGGTTTTCGAATCCGGTATAGAGCGCTGGAGCATCAAATATGCGGTCGACAAAATTCAGACTGATATAGTCCGAAATGACCGCTTTTTTAAATAATCCGCTCGAAATAAGAAATATAGCCTTTCCAAAATCCTGTTTATTCAGAAATGGCGTTTTGAAAATTTGCGGAATAAAATCTGCCGCTCGCACAATAGGCCCAGCCACCATTTGCGGAAAAAAAGTCAGGTAAAACGCATATTCGGTAATATTCTGAAGCGGCGCAATGTTTCGTCGGTAAACATCGATGGTATAACTCAAACTCTGAAAGGTGAAAAACGAAATGCCGACAGGTAGAAATATGGCAAACGGGTCGAAAGGTTTATTCAGTAATTCGTAGAAACTGGAAAAAATAAAATTGGTATATTTAAAATAAGCCAACATTCCCAGATTCAGCGTTAGACTACTTACTAATAGGAAAATACGAAGCGATTTTCGCTCAACCTTACCCATCCAACGTGCTAAATTAAAATCGGAAAATGTGAGCAAAAGCAGTAACAAAAAATACCAACCACTGGATTTATAGTAAAAATAAACCGAAAAAATAGTCAGAAACAGAATTCTCAATTTTTGTTTTTTAAAAACCAATAAATAAATGGCAAAAAAGCCAACAAACAAATACAAAAACAACGCGCTACTAAAAATTATAGGCGCTTGGGGTTGGTACAAAAGTTCGTTTAGTATTTTAGTTGTATCAATGGCCAACATATCTCGAATAGCTATTAATCAATGTATTATAAATCATTTTCCCTTGCAAAAAATAGCCCGTAGCTGTGTAATGAATGCGGTCGGCGGTAATTAAACCGCGGCGACGCCACTCGGCTGCTGAGCCATAACCACCACTAATATCATACATATCCATACAAGCAATATTATTTTTTTCGGCAGCTGCCAACAAACCATTTCGCACTACCGACAAATACGAATTAAGTTTTTTTCTTCGGTAATAATTATCGAACGGTGTTACAATAACAATGGGTGCATCCACACCTTTCACCCTAATATTTCGCACCATTTTATCCACTTCATCCACCACAGCTTGCTCACTTACCCTCGAATTTACACCTTCGTTGGTACCAAGCGAAACAAATATCACATCAGGCTTCAACAAAGGCATTTCAGCAAAAAACACAGGCGACTGATTATAATCGGCATAATGTGCACCATTTATCCCAACTACATGATATTGAATACCTTTGCTTTCGCTTCCAAGCACAATTCCATCAATTATCAAATTTTCAACCGATTGAATTTCAATCTTATCCGTTTCATTATCGAAAACAGCTTCGTATATCGTATCGCCCGTAAAACCAAGCAATTTTCGACTTAATTCGCTTTTATCTGTTACAAAAGCCAACAATCCATCCGAATCGTTTCGGCATATAAGTTTTAATTTGTTGAACGAATTATCCACCGAATCTCGCTTATTCAGCTTTAGTTCAAACTTAAAAATATCGTCGGAGCTTAACATGCTTGCTCCCGCAATTCCGGGTTCAAAATTCCTTTTTCTACCTCGCACAGTTTCCCATTTCCAGGCAGAATTGGTTGATGAGCGATAATCGTACGATTCGTTTGAGCGGGTGATACGATACGGAAAAACCAAACCACGCCCTGCATTTCCAAACCTTTTTTGAAGGGAATTACGTATTTCACGCGTCAGAAAATCGGCCTGCGTATGCGAATCGCCAATATGCAATATGTTTATAGTTTGTAGTGAGTCAGAAGTTTCTAAGGCATTTAATTTTGCAAAAAAACCGTACAAACTCTGTGGATTACGTATAGTATCGCTTCCAAAACGGTATTTCGAAAAATAAATTTCGGAATCGGACTGCTGCGAAAAACAAAAACCGACAAAAAACAGTTGCGAAAACAAAAGGAACTTAATTCGATACAAGATTTCGCCTCCTTTCCGTAAATTTTTCGTTTTCGTAAAGTAAACTGCGGGCAAGCGAATGACCAATTATTTTACCTCCATCGAAGTTTAAATGCGTATAATCTTTCCCCGCAAGTGGTGGATTCGAATGTACAAATCGCGTCATCGAATTTTCGCCTCCCATAGCTTCGTACAAATTCCAGAAAAGCAGTTTATTGTCGAATGCAAATTGTTTTTGTATTGAGACCAAGCTTTTTACAGCCTTCATAGTGCTAAATCCACCCTGTCGGCGTTCGCTTCTGTCCGATACCGAAAGCATCAAAATAGGCGTATCGGGAAATGCTACTTTAAATTTATTCACCAATCGAGCCATGCCTTCCATGTAAGCCGTATATTTTCGCGACTCGGGCGTAATTGCATTCAATCCAAACTGCAATACTATTAGGTCGTAATTCAAAAGGCTATCAAATTTCATCAAATTAGCTTTGGGAATAGCCAGCAATCCAAGCCCCGAATTTCCTTTTATCGAAAAATTATCGATATAAAAACCCGTGCTATCTTCGAGCGAAGCTCCAAAAACAGTTATACCCGACTGTCGCGAAAAATTGAGTTTTACTTTTCGAATGTCGGGCAGTCCCACGCTAACCATTTCGGGCAACGAAGCAGCTGTGAGTGTAAGTCGCTGTTTTACAGTATCATTCAGCGCCACTCTAACCTCAGTTTCGTTTTGCGAAGCATAAAACAAACGAAAAATATCAAATTTGCGGGTATGTTTGTATTTATAACTTGCCTTAAAACGCACATAATTAGCCGAATCGGGTTGATAATTAAAACCATTTATACCAAAATTACGTGCGCCGTTTCGGTTAATAATCGAATTGGTAATCCAACCACCGGACGAAAGTTCGACCGAACGGCGATAAGCCGCAGCTTCGTGTGTAATCGGAACAAAACCAACACCATTGCCACCAAATATCGATTGTAGGGTGTCGCGCAAGTCGCAAACTACCAAATCGGCATCGGTAAACGAATCGCCAAACCAAGCCACACGCACCTTATCGCGCCCACTTTTGGTGCGTTGAAGTTTATTAAAAACAGGGTCGAGGGGAAATTTTTGGTCACTAAAATTCTGGATGCGTATCAATCCTTCGGGGACAGTATCGGTCGTATCTGGCTCTATAACAGGGGTTTCAATCGCTTCTGCCATTTCAGGTTCCAGCTCTGCATCAACCTGAATGTCCGAAAACATATTAATCGGCTTTAGCTGAAACGAAAAAAGACGACTATCGTACTCGAAAAAAGACAACGAGCCAAACAGCAAAGCCACCACAAAAACAAATAAGAAAGCGCTGTAGATATAATTTTTTTCTTTCACAAAATCAGCAAACTAAAAAACGTTTTTCTGCGTACAAAGGTACAAAATTAATCTATCTGTTCAATAAATCTCACTTTATTATATTGATTGCGCCCGTAAAGGTCGTCCTTTTTTTCAATTATTTGCCAGTTTCACTTTTTTGTAAAGTTCGGAAGCAAACACAAAATTATTAAGGTCTTCGTTATCTACATGAAAGATATCTTCTTTAGTTCCTTGCCACGCTTTTTCGCCTTTGTTAATGAATATAATATTTTCGCCAATTTCCATTACCGAGTTCATATCGTGTGAGTTGATAATGGTGGTAATATCAAATTCGCGGGTAATTTCGTGAATTAGTTGGTCGATAATTAGCGAAGTTTGTGGGTCGAGACCGGAGTTTGGTTCGTCGCAAAATAAGTATTTAGGCTGCAAGGCAATAGCACGGGCAATAGCTACACGTTTTTGCATACCGCCGCTAATTTCGGAAGGCGCAAGATTGTATGATTTTTCTTTCAAATCGACGTGTTGCAGACAAAAGCGGGCACGTTCAACCATTTCCTCTTTGGTGGTTTTAGCAAACATTTCGAGCGGATACATTACATTTTCGAGTACCGAAAGTGAGTCAAATAATGCAGACCCCTGAAACAACATTCCCACCTCGCGACGCAAAAGGCGAACATCGCTCATACGCATATCGGGTAAATTTCGACCATCGTACTCAATGCGGCCATTATCAATGCGATGCAAACCAATAACGCTTTTCATCAACACCGTTTTTCCTGAACCGCTGGCACCAATTATCATATTGGTTTTACCATTCTCGAAAACTGCCGACACATTTTTCAACACATGGTTTCCGTCAAACGATTTATCTATATTTTTTACCTCTATCATTGATTTGAAAATTAGAAATTAGAAGTTAGAAAATGGAAATTAAGAAAATCTGAAAATCATCACATTATCACATCAATTTATCATCACATCACCACATCATCACATCATCACATCATTGATTCAGCATCAAATTGGTAATCAACAAATTAAAGAAAAGAATCAAAATACTACTATTCACAACGGCATTGGTACTTGCTTTACCCACATCGAGTGCACCTCCGTAAGCATAATAGCCATAATAAGCTGCTACCGAAGATATTAAAAATGCAAAAACGACCGATTTTATAAGCGAATAAAACACATAATACGGTATAAATGCATACTGAATTCCCAATAAATAATCGGCAGTGGTAATTATATCTGTAAATACTCCAACTAAATACCCTCCGCCAAGCCCTACAGCCATACTGAAAATGACCAAAAAAGGCATCATAAAAATAAAAGCCGCAATTTTAGGTAAAATTAGGTAGTTTGCCGAATTGACACCCATAATTTCGAGGGCATCAATTTGCTCGGTAATACGCATAGTTCCAATTTCGGAAGCGATATTCGAGCCAATTTTTCCGGCCAGAATTAAACACAGAATGGTAGAGGAAAATTCCAATAAAAGTGTGTCTCGCGTTACCAAACCGGTGCTATAGGTTGGTAACAACGGGTTTTCGGTATTCAATTTGGTTTGAATAGTCATAATGGCACCAATAAATACCGAAATAATAATTACGATTGGTAAACTTTGTAAGCCAAGTTTTTCGAGTTCTTTTGGAAACTGACGAAAAAACATTCGCCACCTGTCGGGTGCTACAAGCACACGTTTCATTAATAAAGCATATTTGCCGGTATCGTGAAAGATATTCATCTATAGTTACTTTGTTAGTGAGATAATTTGTTTTTGCAAAAGTACACAAAAAATCTTATTCGGTCATTTAAGGCAATTATTTATCCAACTAATTATTTGAGGTATTTCTCCAGAAACCTATCTTGCTCCCAAAGCAGATGCAAAATATTTTCGCGCGCTACATAGCCGTGTTGTTCTTTTGGCAAAATCACCATACAAGCCGGAGCTCCAAGTCCTTTGAGAGCCTGAAAATAACGTTCGGTTTGGAGTGTAAACGTTCCGGGGTTATTATCAGCCTCACCATGAACTAAAAGCATAGGCGTTTTCATTTTATCAGCTTGCATAAAGGGCGACATGGTGTTGTATACTTCTGGCACATCCCAATAGTTGCGTTGTTCGCTTTGGAAACCAAAAGGAGTTAGTGTGCGGTTGTAAGCACCGCTACGAGCAATTCCACATGCAAATAAATCGCAATGAGTGAGCAAGTTGGCCGTCATAAATGCACCGTAGGAATGTCCGCCAACTGCTACTTTTTTACGGTCGATAAAACCGAGTGAATCCACAGCATCGATGGCCGCTTTGGCGTTAGCTACCAACTGCTGCACAAAAGTATCGTTCGGCTCGGTTTTGCCTTCGCCCACAATGGGAAAAGCTGCATCGTCGAGCACAGCATAACCGCGTGTAACCCAATACACAAACGAACCGTAATTCGGAAATGTAAATTCGTTCGGATTAGCCGTGCTTTGTCCGGCACTGTTTTTATCCTTGTATTCGGCAGGGTACGCCCAAATAAGCAATGGAAGTTTCTCCGTATTGGTTTTTTGATTGTAACCGGCAGGTAAATAGAGTGTTCCCGAAAGTTCTACACCATCGGCACGTTTGTACTTTATCAATTCTTTGTGAACACCTGCAATACTTTCGAATGGATTTTTGAAATTACTAATTTTTTGTAATGCAATTCGTTTCTTAATATTTCGGATATAATAATTTGGAAATTCGTTTTTCGATTGCATCCTGACAAGCACTTCACCCTTTTTTACATCCACAATATCTTGTATTTCTTCTATTTTGTCGGTTAATTCCGACTGATACAAACGTTTGGTTTTCAGAGTCGAAAGATTAAGCTCATCGATAAATGGAAATTGACCATTTTTGGTAAAACCATCGCCCAGCAAATAGGCATTTCCGTTTTCGATGGTAAGTACATATTTACCAAAAGCATTCTTTTGTGTTTCAAAATCGCCCGGGTCGGCATATACATCCTGAAAGTTGCGAGCGCTAAATAGTCTTGGTGCTTGTTCGGGATTCGAAGGGTTGATAACCGACACTTTCATTTGTCGCGTGTCGTACCATTCCTCGCTTAATACTGCTGTAGTTGCATTTCCCCACACAATACGCGAATATCGCAAAGTAGTTTTGCACAATTGCGTTTGACCGCTCTCGAAAGGAGCTTTCCAAAGGTAAACTGCATCCCTGAACGGAACTTCTTTTTGCGGATTACCTTCGTCCAACGCTTCTACCCAAAACAAGGTGGAAGGTTCGTCGGCACGCCAGCTAAGCGAGCGTTTCCCAGTGCGTACTGCCATAAATCCTTTTGGAAGTACTTCAGCCAATGGAATTTCACTTATCGTTTTCACTTTTTTGCCATTGGTATCGTAAACCACATTTGTTTGTGGAAAACGGTTAAGCGGAACGATATACGAAAACGGTTTGCGCAAGGTAGTAACTATCACATAATTTCCATCGGGCGATATAATTTCGTTTACATACAAATCGGCTTCTTTGAATAGTTTTTTGGTGCCATCCAAATTGATTTTATAAAGTTCTGCAGTAGTGATTGTTACAAAATTAGCTTCGTCGGTCGGATTTTTAAGCATGTCCTGATAGGTGCGGTTTTGCGATTTTGAACCATCACTCACCGAAATTATCGGCCCGGCAGGCAAAGCTTTTTTCACATCAATTATCTCATTCCGTTTCGAAGGCAACATTCTGACTAATAAACTTTTGCTGTCGCGAAACCAATTTACAGGATTTCCCACATTGGCATTAAGTACCGCTTCGGTTAGTTTTGTAGCTTTGGCAGTTACGAAATCGGCAATCCAAAGTTCAACACCGTTCGACACTGTGTTTGTAAACGCCACTTTTGTTTCGTCGGGCGACCACAATATATTTGCAATACGCATATTTTGAGGCAAACCATCAAATTCAACAGGCTCTTTATCACTCAATTTTCGCATTTTGAGCGAACTTACATAACTCATCGACGAGCTTATGTTTGTAACCGGATTAACACGCAGACCCGCCAAACTAATTTCCTGCTGATTGAGGTCGTCGAGCGATTTGTAGGTTGGGCGGTAACTAAGTAGCATATATGTTTTGCGTGTGTCCATTGTTACCGATGGTGGACGCTGATAATCGGCAAGTTGTAAGATAGATTGTGGTGGAAGTTGGTACGACAAATTTTCTTGCGAATTGGCTGTTGTTAAAGTCATTAGTGTAAATAATATTGTTGTTAGTAGTTGTTTCATAAGTTTATTCCAATTTTTTTATAATAAACATCAATAAACTTATTTGGTTCTGGTCGAGGTAAAAAGAGTGGTTCGTTTTCGTCGAAAGTAGCGTCGCGTTTATCGATAATTACACCCGGAATACCATGTTCTTCAACATACACATAACCAACCCGATTAACCGATTTTGTTTCCATTATCCAATCGAACATGATACTTGGTTCATACACAAGGTATTTTACATAATCTTCATTTGCCTTTCCTTCTTTATTAAACCACGATTTGGTTTTTTTAATCGTTGTGTTTTTAATTTTTTTACCATGATTAAATTCGCCTCCAATAATTTCAGCAGGAATTTTAAGCTCCATCCTCCACAGTTCTGTTTCGGGCGTAAGTGCATTAACCAAATCGAGCAAAGCAAATCCAAAGGTTGTGCAACCTCCGCCTTCGTTGTGATAACGAGGCCAAAAAGCACCTCCGTAAAAATCGCAAGCAGCATTTTTGTCGTTTATTTTTTGTTTGTATTTATCGATAAAAGTCAATATTCGATGCATGGCTTTATCACTGACTTTGTATTTTAAAAATGCTAACTTCTTTCGTTTTGCATACACATTTAATTTATGTTCCAACTCTTTTTCAGTTTCAATGCGTCCGGTGAGTGCAGCTCCAATAATACCAAAACCAACTTTTTGTTTCAGAATCAAATCTGTTTTTTCCTGTACACTTCCGGAGGTCTGAGCCATTAGGATAGGCTTTTCGAGAATTGGCGACTCAAGCCTGACGGCTAAATGACCAAGCAAATAATTATCGGGCAAACCGATTGTTTTCACGTAGCAATCTTTCATTGTTTCGTACAAAGCAGCAGGGCTACTCCAATCCAACGGATGCATGGTGGGCATAATATAAAGCGTTACTTCGCTCGATTTTTCAGTTGTATGCAGCTCGGCTTTTGTGTATACAGAATTGCAAAATAGGAGTAAAAATAAGAATGTTCGTGAGAATAAAATCATATAATTGAAAGCTAAAAGTGAGAATTGCTACAAAAATAAATAAAAATGCGGAATTATACATCATCTGTGATTTTTTAGAATTAAAGAAAAATTTCTTTTATTAGTCAACAAAACAGCAATAGGTTTGTTTGATGAGTAAGAATTTGCCTAAAATTGTAAATTCATAGCATAGCCAAGCGGCAAGGCCGAACGGTAAATGAATAAATAGTAAATATTGGAATGGGAATTAAAGGTATTAAAAAAGGTGACAGAGTAGTCATTATCGGAGGCGGTTTTGCCGGCTTACAGTTAGCAAAAACATTGCGAAAAGCAGAAATTAATGTAGTATTGGTGGATAAACAAAACCATCACCAGTTTCAACCCTTGTTTTATCAGGTGGCTAGTGCTCGTTTAGAGCCATCGAGCATTTCGTTTCCGTTTCGGAAAATTTTTCAAAGCAACAAAAATATCGACTTCCGAATGGCCGATATTGTGAAAATTATTCCCGAAGAAAATAAATTGATGACTGCCTATGACCGCACTGTAAGCTACGACCATTTGATAATTGCCACCGGCTGTAGAACAAACTTTTTTGGCAACAAACAAATTAGCGAACATGCCTTTTCGATGAAAACCACGCAGGAAGCTATCGAAATCCGCAACAAAATACTTTTCAGTTTGGAAAAAGAAATTTTTGCCCGCCCCGAAGAAAAACAAGCCTGGATGAATATTGTAATTGTAGGCGCCGGCCCTACAGGTGTTGAACTCTCGGGCGCATTTGCTGAACTGAAAAACAATGTAATTTCGAAAGATTATCATAATATTGACCTATCGAAATTTAATATAATTTTACTTGAAGGAAGTCCTAACGCATTGAATAACATGAGTGAATCATCGCGCAATGCTACCCGCGAATACCTCGAAAAATTAGGTGTAATTGTAAAAACAAATACAATTTTAAGTTCGTTTGATGGTAAAATGGCAGTTTTAAATACAGGCGAAGAAATTCCAACTAAAAATGTGATTTGGGCTGCCGGCGTTACTGGGAATATTATCGAAGGTCTGAATCCCGACGATGTGGTGCGCAACCGCTACAAAGTGGACAGGTACAATAAATTAGTAAGCTACGACAATATTTATGTGCTTGGCGATGTAGCTTATATGGAAACACCCAATTACCCCACAGGACATCCGCAAGTGGCGAATGTAGCTATAAATCAGGCTAAAAACCTGGGCAAGAATATCTATAACTCGCTCAAAAACAACGATTACAAGCTGAAGGAATACGAATACAACGATTTGGGCATGATGGCTACCATAGGCAAACACAAAGCCGTTGTGGAATTTCCGTTTGTAAAGTTCAAAGGTCCGCTGGCGTGGTACGTATGGATGTTTTTGCATTTAATGCTAATATTAAGTGTTCGCAACAAATTGATTGTGTTTTTCAACTGGGGCTGGAGCTACTTCACCAAAGACACTTCGCTCCGACTAATAACGAATATTAATTACGAAAAGGAGAAAGTGACGGATTTTTAATCTCTGCCTACCCTTTTGTAGCTTTCAATTTAACATCCCGAATAGTAATATTCGAGGATGTTTTTGTTTTATATAGCTTGCATTCATTGCAATGTAAAGTTAAATCTCTAGCATATAATTGTTTTATAAACTTAATTGCAGGTCGATTTTAATCATGCATTTAAGTTACTGCAAAATCATAATTGTAATTAATACAAATTTCAAGTAACAATAATTATTACATCGAAAACAAAAAGACAAATTAAAAAATCTGTATTATTATGCAACACCAATTCAAAGCCTTTCAAATAAAGCTTTTTATGAAACAACTTATTATAACATCGTGGAAAATTGAATTAACCCAATACCTCGTGTAATAGTCTGTACTACAATGCAAGTAGGAAATAATCAAGCCATAAATGCGCTATATTTGTTTCGATTTTTAAAATAAAAATCGAAACCACACACTATAGTATACTTTTATGAAAAAGCTTGAATATTATATATTTATATATTTCCTATTTTTGTCAACAACATTATTGGCTCAAACCCGCATTCAATTTGTATCGGGAAATAGTGGCACAAATGCTGTAACTTCTTTTAATGTTACCTTAACGTCAATACCCGCAACTGGCAATACATTAATAGCTGTTATATCTTCAAGGAGCAATACAACAAATAATGTAACAAGCATAACACAGACAGGTGCCACATGGGCAAGAGCTGTCTCGTCGACAGGGAACTCAACCAACAACACTACAACAGAGATTTGGTACACAACATTTCTTTCGGGTGCTGCAACTGCAATCACGATCAATCAAGGTTTAGCTCGTTCGGCGGCGGTAGTGATGGAGTATAGTGGATTAGCGTATGGTGCGCCATTGGACCAAGTAGCTGTAGCGAGTAATTTTAATAGCACTCAGAGCGCAGCAGCTACTACCGGAACAACAGCGACAACATTTGATTGGCAATCCGTATACCGCTGCTATTGATATTACGAATATCCAATTTGGAGCAAATACCGAACAAACTGTTTATTTGTACAATACAGGGACTTTTGCTAGTTGGTTTAATTACAAATCAAATTTAGATTCAATTGGTAATTCCACCACTTCCGGACAGTACACTTCTATACCAAAAGGAGTAGCAGGCACAGGAGATATACCAGGACAAATACCAGCCATGCAAGCATTTATGGTACGTACAATTGGCACTTCCGAAGGTTCAATTTATGTTGATTACGATGCTGTAAAACAAAAAAACACATCAATGCAACGCACTAAGAAAAGCGAGTTAGCTTGGATGCGTATTAATTTGATTGGTAAAACAGCCGACCACGATGTGATGTGGCTTTTCAGCAAAGAAGGTACTACTCGCAACTACGACAACGGCTGGGATGGTCGTAAACTAGTTGGTGATGCTGGCACTGCACGTATTCAAGCTGTTGAAGGAAATTCTACATTTCAAATCGATGTAGTTCCCGACATAAACGAAACAGTGATTTCGGCAAGAGCAGGTAATAAAGACACAAACTATAAATTAACAATCACTAGCGAAAATATGTTATCGGAATATAGTTGTATATACTTACTTGATTTGAAAACGAATACAATAGTCGATGTAAGTCAAAGTGGTACCGAATATGTATTTTCGATGACAAACACTTCATCCGAACCACGTTTCAAAATTCTGACTTCGGCAGGTATCACTACCGGAAATGAAGACGTAAATTCCGATTTATTTGCGACTGTGGTGGATAAAAAGCTTATTATTAGCAACAATACAACAGAATATGGCAATGTTGCGGTTTACGATTTAAAAGGAATAGAACTTGTAAATCAAATATATCCCAAAAATCAAAAAAGCGTTGTTGACTTGAAATTACAAAAGGGCGTATATCTTTATAAACTAACAAACAAAGATGGTAAAACCTTAACTAATAAGATGATACTAGATTAATGCTCTTTGGGGTCAAGCCATTGCCATTCGTAAAAACCATTGGTAGTAAAAACACATATTCAATTATGAATTAATCAGGTTTTTGCGTTGATTATTTCGTTTAAGTTGGTGGTATAACGTGGCGACAGCCTTTCTTGTTTCATTTTCCAAACTCGCCCTGTATCTTGTGCTGCTAACCGTATTTTTTGTTGGCCGAACGACTGATTAATTTTATCTACGGCTTTCATTAGTTTTATATGCTTTACATTGCGATTGTCGAACAAATTCAATTGCTGATTATCCTCGGGAGTGAAATCGCCTACAATAACCCCGGCTTTTTTATATCCGTACCCTTTTACGAAAATACGCTCAAGCCCCATTACGGCAAATTTTACTAACTCTATTGATGAATTAGTTGCGTAAGGAAGTTTGATAACGACATTTTTGCTGTACTGTGGCTGGTCTTCTCTGAATCCGTTGGTGTGAATAAAAATCATAATGCTATTGCAACAAGAATGCTGGCGACGTAGTTTTTCGGCACACGAAACCGCAAAACTGGCTACCCGTTCTTTTATCGGTGCTAAATCGCTATAATTGTGGTCGAAAGTACGTGTTGTGGCAATGTTTTTTTTATCCTTTACATCTTCCATTTGCAGCGTGGGCTTTCCTTCCAAATCGAGTTTCAGGCGCAATCCCACTACGGTCATCATATCGCGTACCCAACGGTCGGACAGTTGTGTAAATTGATAGGCCGTAAGCACGTTCATTTCCTGCAATCGTCGGGCATGTCGTCGTCCAATTCCCCATACATCTTCAATTTTTAACCATTTAAGGGCTTTTATGCGCTGCTCTTCGGTTTCAATTTTGTAAACGCCACCTGTGCGCTCGGTAAATTTTTTGGCTATACGGTTGGCAACTTTAGCCAATGCTTTGGTTGGAGCAAAACCCACCGACACGGGAATACCTGTCCATTGCAGCACTCGCCGACGCATTTCAATGCCTATGGCCTCAAGGTCGTGGAGTTCGAAGCCCGAAAAATCCAAAAATGCTTCATCGATACTATAAATTTCCATTTTGGGGCAAAACATACCAAGTACTGTCATTACCCTATTACTCATATCGCCATACAGCGCGAAATTCGAAGAAAAAACGTGAACTGCTCCCGATTCTATCACTTCCTTAAACTGAAATGCAGGAGCACCCATCGGAATACCCAGTGTTTTGGCTTCGTTGCTACGGGCAATAACACAACCGTCGTTGTTGGACAAAACCACAACAGGTCTACCATTAAGCGAAGGATTAAAAACCCGTTCGCACGAGGCATAAAAGTTATTACAATCAATTAAAGCAAACATAAAGGTAGAAATTAGAGTGATTTTATAACGTGTGTTACAATCCCCCAGATTATTAAGTTATTGTCTTCTTGTAGCTGAATGGGCTGATATGCTTCGTTGGCTGGCATTAGCCAAAGTTCATTATTTTGTTTTTTAATACGTTTCACGGTAAATTCGCCATCGATATAACAAATAGCAATTTTACCATCCACAGGGTCGATACTTTTATCAACTATCAACAAATCGCCATCGAAGATACCGGCATCTTTCATCGAATCGCCTTTGGTACGTGCATAAAATGTAGCCGAGGGATGTTTTATTAAATGCTTGTTGAGGTCGATGCTGATATCGATAAAATCGGCAGCGGGCGATGGGAATCCCGCATGAACTCCTTCGAGCAAAGGCAAATCAAGTTCCGTAACGGTTTGAGCCGAGTATATGTCTAAATATTGTGAACTGTGTAATTGTAATGCAGCCATAATCAGTTGTAAAACCAATTTTGTGAATTTGGTAAATTAAGGCTGTAAAGATAGAATTTAATATGTAATTAACTCTCCACAGTGCGTTGTTTTTTTTCTTTCTAAATACAATTAAACTTTCACAATCGAACAAAATTTTCTACTCATTGTTCTGAATTTTGTTTACTTTTTTGTAAACCTATTTCAGGACTAGATAGTCGAGAAGAGGCTTTTTTAGATGGATACTAAAAAAAAATCATACTTATGAAACATTTTCTCGATAAATGAATTACTTTTGACCCAGCTAATAAGTCAAACTCTTTAAAAATTTCAGAAGTAATTAATTTAAAACTCTAAAAAAATCAGTATGAAAACAATTAAATTTGGATTTTTAACAGCTCTAATAATTGTATTATCGACCTCGTGTGTCGAAAGTTCAAAGAAGTACAAAGCATTACTTTCCGAACGTGATTCAATTCAGCTAAATATGCAGGTAGTTCAGGAATCCTATAATCAAACAATTGATTTGCTCGGTGCTGTCGACTCAGGCTTTGCTGCTATCAGCGAAACAGAAAAGAGTTTAAAAATAGAAATGAATGGCATGGAAGGGAATAGTGCTGCTAAAAAGCAGGAAATGGCTGCCCGATTCGAACAACTTAAAAGTGTTTTAGAAGAAAATAAATCGAAAGTTAACAAGCTTCAGGCTTTATTAGCTTCATCGGGCAATAAAAATGCAAAATTAGCCGAAACCATTAAACGATTAGAGGCTGAGTTAGTCGAAAAAACAGCATCCTTGACAGCACTTCAGGAACAACTAACAAAAAAAGATATTCAAATTTCGGAACTTAACACCACTGTTAATACATTAAATACAAATGTAAAAAGTCTGAGCGAAGAAACTATCAAGCAGAAAAATACATTGAAGGAACAAGATGTTGCCTTAAACACTGTTTATTATACTGTTGCTTCGGCCAAGTCACTTAAAGATGCTGGCATTGTTGCTAGCAACGGTTTATTTCAACCAAAATCAGTTTTAGCAAGCAATTTCAACAAGTCTGTATTCACTTCGGTTGATAGACGCGAATTAAATTCGATACCAACAGCTGCTAAAAAAGTAAAAATCATGTCGAGTCATCCCAAAGATAGTTATACGCTTGATGTAACAGCTGACAAAACGGTAACTATAACCATCAAAAATGCTGATAAATTCTGGAGTGTATCGAAGTATTTAGTTGTTCAAAAATAGAATTGTATAGTTTGAATTACAGTCTTATAGCATAAGAAACGAGCCGAATAAATCAATTTTATTCGGCTCGTTTTACTATATTTATAAATTCCTCAAAACGAGACGGAGCACGCTCCATCAAAACGAGACGGAGCACGCTCCATCAAAACGAGACGGAGCACGCTCCGTCTCTACAAAAAATTAATAATTCTGTTTTTCTTCTTCGAAATACGCTTGCGAATGTGCGCAGGTTGGGCAAGCTTTTGGAGCATCTTTGCCCACATGTACGTGTCCGCAGTTGCGGCATTGCCATACAATTTCTTCTTCGCGTGAAAAAACAGTTCCAGCCACCACTTTTTCCATCAAACGTAGATAGCGTTTTTCGTGTTCAGTTTCAACGGCTGCAATTTTGCGGAAAGTAGCTGCAATTACAGGGAAACCTTCGGCTTCGGCCACATCGGCAAAATGTGGATAAATGTCGGTCCATTCCTCGTTTTCACCTTCGGCAGCGGCTTTCAGGTTTTCGGCAGTAGTACCCACAATTCCTGCAGGATAAGTAGCTGTAATTTCGAGCGGACCACCTTCGAGGTAGCTGAAGAATTTTTTAGCATGTTCTTTTTCTTGATCGGCAGTTTCTAAAAAGATAGCTGCAATTTGTTCGAAACCTTCTTTCTTGGCAGTTGAGGCGAACATTGTGTAACGCATACGAGCTTGGCTTTCGCCTGCAAACGACATCAATAGATGTTTTTCAGTTTGTGTTCCTTTAATACTTTTCATTGTAAATAGTTGTTTATTTAGTTATAATAAAAAACGAAATTTCTTACTGCAAAAAAACAAATTAAATTCCGATAAAACAAATTTTCGATAACTTAAAAACGCAAATAACGCAAAAAAACGCAAATTCACACAAATATTATATCACTATATTTAAGCAGAATACTCTTTATAATATAATTCAATTTGTGAAAATTTGCGTAATTTGCGTTCTAAAAATCAATTAAAGTCAACAGACTTTAATTGCAATTTATCGTTTCAAATTATCAAAAAGCATCAATAATCGCTTTGAAATCAGCCACTTTCAATGAAGCGCCACCAATAAGTCCACCATCAATATCAGGTTGAGAGAACAACTCACCAGCATTTTTAGCGTTACAGCTACCTCCGTAAAGGATAGAAGTGTTTTCTGCAATTTCCTGACCGAATTTTTCGGCAATAATAGAGCGGATAAACGCTAACATATCTTGTGCTTGTTCTGTTGAAGCTGTTACGCCAGTACCGATTGCCCAAATTGGCTCATAAGCAATAACGATTTTGTTAAATTCGTCGGCAGTTAAATTGAAAACTGTTTCTTCCAATTGATTTTGAACATAAGCATTCTGAGTGTTCGCATTGCGAATATCCAATGCCTCCCCGCAGCAATAAATTGGTGTTAAGCCATTTGCCAAAACCAAAGCCACTTTTTCGTTCAAAATAGCACTTGTTTCGCCATAATACTCACGACGTTCTGAGTGACCTAAAATTACATAACCAGCTCCAGTCGATTTAACCATAGATGCGCTTATTTCACCTGTATATGCACCCGATTCTTTAGAAGCACAGTTTTGAGCTGCAACACCAATTTTAGTAGCATCTACAGCAGCCACTGCACCTGCAAGGTGAATAAACGGAGTTCCGATTACCACATCGCAATTAAGAGTTTGACCTGCCAAAGCAACGTTCAATTCAGTAGCCAATGCCAACCCTTCTTGTAGGGTTTTGTTCATTTTCCAGTTTCCTGCAACAATGTTTTTTCTCATTTT
>CAZEEN010000026.1:17522-21083 GCA_964511115.1 uncultured Paludibacter sp.
CCAACACTTGCTTAAAAAGCCCCAGCCACACAATATAGCGAACGAGCTTACCTACAAGCATCGAAATAGCTACAACCCACCAGCGACATCTAAAGTAACCCGAAGCAACAGCTATAATATCACCCACACCAGGCAAAAAAGAAAAAAAAGCAAACCAATCGCCGTATTTATGCAATTTGGACATAAACTTGTCCATGCTTTCCCGCTTTACCCGCAAGTATTTTTCTATCCATTCAATTTTACCTAATCGTCCGAGGTAGTAGCAAGTCATTCCACCCAACCAATTTCCGGCCGTTGCTACCCACACGCAAGTCCAATCGTCGAAGCCAGCTGCTATTAATGCCGAAAAAATTACTTCAGAACTAAACGGAACAACCGTAGCCGCCAAGAACGAAGCTATAAAAAGCCCCAAATACCCTAACTCTATCCATTCGGTCATTTAGGATAAAGTATAAGGTTTGAAACGACAAATAATATATTTACAACTATAAATATTAAAAACAGATAGGTGAAGAAATTCGACTTTTTAAGTGTAAGCGGATGCGCTAATAGGATAGCTATTCCAACACCTATAAATGGTAAAAACACAAAAAACTGCCTTATAAAAATCATGGAATAAATAAATGACAGCACTAGAAACCATGTATTGAAATTTATCAAACCCCTTGTTTGCATGGAATCCTGATTGAGATTTGCTGATAGCCCAACTAAACCAATTATTGATAACACAAAAATAATAGCAATGTAAATCATTTCATTTAATGGACGTCCGAGTAACGGAGTGCCCAACTGAAACGACTCACCAATTGACATCACCCACGACAAATCGGGTTGGTAATAGAATCTTACAGCCCCATACAAAATCCACGGAGTAAGCACACCCACTATTGTTGCCAAAAAATTGCGAAGCGACATACTATGAAAAAGCACCAATCCAATCCAAATTAAAGGAATGTAAAGCAACAGTGGTTCGATAAATATACTGGCAAGTGCAATGAGAAAACTGCTCAAAAAAGCCTGTTCGGAAGCATTTCTATTGCGATAAACCTTAAATATTGCAAAAAACGCCAAGAGAATTAGCGACAAAGCAAGGTGCGAAACAACAATGGTATGCGTTTCGTGCCACGAAGCCATTAACAGTAAAAAAAACAAAACAGGCAGGAAGCTACGAGTACGAATTATAGTATACTTGTTGTTTAATTGCCCTATTATAAAAGCATTAAGTGCAGTAATGAGTATACTGACAATATTGGATAGCAATAAATTATCGGAGAAGTAGCCATTTATTTCCGACACAACTGTTTTGTCGTTTATATCGAGTCGGATGGAATTTTGAATAAATAAATCGGAAAACCAAACCAACGCCACAGTGAGCATAAGCAAAACCGCCATGGGAATCGTGGGCACAATATAGTTTCGTAGTTCTATTTTCACTTTGGAGATTTTCTGTTGTCCGTCGTCTGTTGTCCGTGGTCTCACGAAAAAATCGGAGTACAAAAGTACAAAATTCGTAACAAACCATCAACAATTATTCTGTAAAAGTTAAGAGCTGAAGTTTTTTTAATTAAAAATGTGTATTTTTGCGCTCAAACAAGAAATATTCCGATACAATGATTTTAAACTACATCTGGATAGGGTTTATACTTATCGCCTTTGTAATTGCCTGCGGGCAGTTTTTTATTTCGGGTAACACCCAGATTTTCACCGACATTATCCAAGGTGCATTTGGTTCAGCCAAAAATGGTTTCGAGATTTCGCTCGGACTTACCGGTGTACTTTCGCTGTGGTTGGGAATAATGAAAATTGGCGAAAAAGGAGGCGTAATTGCCATTTTCTCGCGCATTGTGGCACCTTTTTTTACAAAAATACTACCCGACATACCAAAAGACCATCCCGCCTTGGGAAGTATATTTATGAATGTTTCGGCTAATATGCTGGGGCTCGACAATGCTGCTACACCAATGGGATTGAAAGCCATGAAAGAATTGCAGGAAATTAACCCCGACAAAGAAACAGCTTCGAATCCCATGATAATGTTTTTGGTACTGAATACGGCAGGCTTGTGCCTTATTCCCATCAGCATTATGGTCTATCGCGCTCAGTTGGGAGCTGTAAATCCTGCCGACGTGTTTTTACCTATTGTTATAGCTACTTTTATTGCTGCCGTCACCGGACTTATTACTGTAGCTATTTATCAGAAAATCAACCTATTTCAACGCACCATTATGGGAACATTACTTGGTTTGGGTGGATTTATAGCAGGTTTGATTTATATATTGAGTCAGTTAGACAAAGACCAAATTGCACAATACTCTTCGTTTGCGGCCAACTTCTTATTGTTAAGCATCATTGTATCGTTTGTAACCATGGCACTTTTCAAAAAAGTAAATGTATACGATACTTTTATCGAAGGTGCTAAAGAAGGTTTTCAGGTAGCCATTGGCATTATTCCTTACCTTATTGCCATTTTGGTGGCTATTGGCATGTTTCGCGCTTCGGGCGCAATGACTCTGTTGACGGATGGCATTTCGTACGCCATTGCGCTTACCGGGCTAAATACCGATTTTGTGGAAGCCCTACCAACGGCATTTATGAAACCGCTCAGTGGTAGCGGCGCGCGCGGCATGATGGTGGATGCTATGACATTGCATGGAGCTGATTCGTTTGTGGGCCGACTTGCATGTATTATTCAAGGTTCTACCGATACAACATTTTATATTTTGGCAGTTTATTTTGGTTCGGTAAATATCAAAAACACCCGTTATGCTTTAGCGGCAGGATTAATAGCTGATTTTGTAGGAATTACAGCTGCCATTTTACTTGGATATTTGTTTTTTCATTAGTCAAAACCAGTTAAGTAATCAATAATATTTAATGATATGTTATAGTTATGACCCCCAAACCCCCAATTGGGGGCTTCAAGACGTATTCTTTGAATTTTTGTAAAACGGAAACATTCTCTTAATCGCACTCTTAAGCCCCCATTTGGGGGTTTGGGGGTCGGAAAGGAAATAGTAAAAACATATTATTAATAATATCGAATTATACTATATGATTCAATTTATAACCGAAGATGTAAAAATGCCGGCAATTGACAAATCGAAAGTCAAAAGTTGGATAAAAGCTGTAGCCGAAAGTTATGGACGAAAAACGGGCGATGTATCGTATGTTTTTTGCAACGACGAACGAATACTGCAAGTTAATAATCAGTACCTCCAACACGATTATTACACCGATATAATCACATTCGATTATTCAACTCCATCGACCATTTCGGGCGATATTTTTATTAGTCTGGATACCGTAAAATCGAACTCCGAAGCCTTCCAAACAGATTATAATACTGAACTGCATCGTATTATAATTCACGGCATTTTGCACTTGTGTGGCAACGACGACAAAACGCCTGAACTTCGGGCGCTAATGACGGAAAAAGAGAATGTGGCATTACGATTGGGAGAGTTTTAATAGTTTGAAGAGTTTGAATGGTTTGAATGGTTTGAAGAGTTTGAATGGTTTGAAGAGTTTGAATGGTTTGAAGAGTTTGAATGGTTTGAAGAG
>CAZEEN010000026.1:21183-25540 GCA_964511115.1 uncultured Paludibacter sp.
GTTTGAATGGTTTGAAGAGTTTGAATGGTTTGAAGAGTTTGAATGGTTTGAAGAGTTTGGAAGGTTGAAAGTTTGAAGATAGTTTCTACAATAGTCATTATATAAGTTGAACTGTCTAATATTTTTCTTGATTTATATTTATTTAACTTCGACCCCCAAACCCCCAATTGGGGGCTTTAAGACGTATTCTTTAAATTTTTGTAAAACGGGAACAGTCTATTAATCGCACTCTTTAGCCCCCATTTGGGGGTTTGGGGGTCAAAAAATTCTAACTTATATAAACTTCTAACTTATATAAACTCTAATAAATTTTATTTCGGTATGTTTTTGCTGTATTTTTTGGTAATGGCATCGTAGAGCGGCACTAAAAAACCATTGCGAAAGCCACAGAGTAAACAGACATTACCAATGGGTTCACCCTTTACCCACGTTAATTCCAAAGGGGCGTTATCATACATTACTTTAGTCACAAAATCGGTAGCTGTTTTAAAAATCAACTCGTAATCTTGCGTTCCAAAAGTAAGTTTGGAAATATCAAAACCATCAATTTCGGTTTCAATTAAGTAAGTTGCATTCTCAACGCATTCGGTACGTAGATATACACCATTTTCGGTCATATTGGGTAAAAAACTCTTTTCTTTTACAAACTGTTTTGCCGGAATTTTACCCTTATAAACTGACTTCTCGTCCTCAAGTATTTCAATTTCAGAAATATAATCGGCCACCAATTGCGAAGTATGCATCACATCGTTGTAATTGAAAAAATCTTCCCAATTTGTATAAATTGTTTTATCAGATGGCAAATAACTGCCCAGTGCAAGTTCTACAGCAATACCTCGTATTGTAATTTTTATTTTACTCATTCTTCAAACTTCTAATTTCTAACTTCTACCTTTTCTTTAACCAACAATGCTAGCCCACTTGCAATCAGGAACGAAACTCCGGCCATTACAATGCATAAAACGGGGTTGTCGTTAAACCAATATTTTAAAATAAAACCCGTAGTTACTCCACTTACAATTTGCGGTATGGTAATCGACATATTAAATACTCCCATGTAAACGCCCATTTTTTTAGCTGGAATGGAATTTGCCAACATAGCATAAGGCATAGCCAGAATACTCGCCCAAGCTATTCCAATACCAATCATAGGAATAATTAGATAGTCGGCATCCGTAAAAAATAAAAATGAAAACAGTGAAACCCCTCCAATAAAAAGTGCGATAGCGTGTGTTCCTTTTTTCGAAAAACGTTTTGCCAGCGCCGGAAGCAACATTGCCAAAACTGCCGAAATGCCATTGTAAATACCAAATAATATTCCTACCCAGTTACCCGCTTCCTGAAACGCTTCGGAATTGGGGTCGGCAGTTCCAAAAAACTTTAAAGCCACAGCCGGCGTGGTATACACCCACATGGCAAACAGCGCAAACCACGAAAAAAATTGCACCAATAATAATTGTATCATTACCGGTGGAATAAAAAACTTTTGTTTTTTCTGTTGCTCGGCTTCATTAGTCAGCTCTTCGGGCGGATATTCCGAAGTGCTAAATATTGTCCAAAGTATAGAGCTAATCAACACAAATGCTCCAAAATAAAACGAATAAGTCACATTATCGGGCACCAAACCACTTTCGCCAGCCTCTTTCGATACGCCAAACCAATTGCCGAGCATGTAAGGCAACCACGAACCAAGCACGGCTCCAATACCAATTAATAATGTCTGTATCGAAAATCCAAGCGTGTGCTGCTCTTCGGGCAATTTGTCGGCAACCAAGGCTCGAAAAGGTTCCATCGAAATATTAATCGACGCATCCATTATCATCAACAAACCGCCACCCACAAACATGGGAGCAATAATATTGGATAAATGCGGAGCGTTAGGCATTAAAATCAGTGCAATACTTGTAAGAACAGCTCCCACCAGGAAATAAGGTCTGCGCCGACCAAGTTTTGTCCAAGTGCGGTCGCTCATATAGCCAATTATAGGTTGAATAAGCATTCCTGTTATGGGTGCTACTAACCAAAACCAACTCAGGTGATGCACATCCGCCCCAAAAGTCATCAGTATGCGTGAGGCATTTCCATTTTGCAAAGCAAATCCGAATTGAATTCCGAGAAAACCGAAACTCATATTCCAAATTTGAAAAAAACTCAAAAACCGTTTCGTGTTTCGTGTTTCGTGTTTCGCGTTGTGCGTTTCGCGTTTCGCGTTGTGGG
Source organism: uncultured Paludibacter sp. (assembly GCA_964511115.1). Taxonomy (GTDB): domain Bacteria; phylum Bacteroidota; class Bacteroidia; order Bacteroidales; family Paludibacteraceae; genus Paludibacter. Next base: position 23,401 of record CAZEEN010000026.1, read on the forward strand.
TGTCAGGATTATTTTTATTCATTATTTGGTTTAATATTATCCTTTTTGAATTTGATTCCTTTGTATTCAGTATTTCTTAAGTAGCTAATAAATTTACCAATCCTTTCAGACAATGACTTTGATTCTTTAATTAAAAAATCACATTCTGCATTCGAAATATATCCATAATCCAAAGCTCTGTAAGCTTGAGAACGAACTTCACCAGCAGAACCTTTTGATATTGTTAGAAAATTAACAAATTCTTTATTGCCATCTCGTTCAAATCCTTCAGCGATATTATCCATAATCGAACCACTTGAACGTTTAATTTGGTCTTTTAATGAATAATCTTTTGAGAATAAGTCTTTCTGAGTCAAAGTAAAAATATATTTACACAATTCTCTAGCCTTTTGCCAAATTTCTAAGTCCTCAAAATGATTTATAGTTGCCATAAAATTAATAATTGAATGAATAATTAAATGAATTTCTTTCAACACGAAACATGAAACATGAAACGCAAAACATGAAACACGAAACGTGAAACGCAAAACATGAAACACGAAACGTGAAACGCGAAACAAATTTACCGCGTCGTTCCGCGAATAATTAAATTCGTTTTCACAATCTTATTCGTATACTGGCCTTGGGTAACGCCGTTAATTTTATCAATTAACAATTTTGCGGCATGTCGCCCCATTTCGTAACCATGCTGTTCAACGGTGCTGAGCATTGGGTCACAGGCTCGTGCAAGCTCACCATCCGAAAATCCCATAATTGAAACATCCTCCGGCACCCGTAGTTTTGCCAATTTACAAGCTTGCAATATTCCGGCAGCGCAATGGTCGTTTGTAGAGAAAAATCCATCGGGACGGTTGTCGCTATCGAGTATATCTGGCGTAATAATCATCGCTTCCTCACGCGTGTCGCATACTCGAATCATCGATTCGTCAACAGGAAGTCCATATTTACGCAAAGCATCTAAATAGCCATTTTTGCGATTTTTTGAAATTTCGAGGTGCAAAGGTGAGCTGTAAAACACAATGCGTTTACAGCCAGTTTGAATCAAATACTCAACAGCAGCAAAAGCACCCGCATAATCGTCGACCACCACACGGTCGGTGCTAAGGTCAATACAAATACGGTCGAAAAATACCAGCGGAATATCACTTTCCATTATTTCGAGGTAATGGTCGTAATTGGTTGTATGCTTAGCCAGCGAAGCCAACACGCCCGAAACGCGCGTAGCAATAAGCGCTTTTGTATTGCTTATTTCTTTTTCGTAGTTTTCGTCCGACTGACAAAGAATCACATTAAATCCCTCAGCATTTGCTATTTGCTCAATACCCGATAGAATAGATGAAAAGAAATAATGCACAATTTCAGGTACAATAACACCAATCGTATTGTTTTTACTTGTTCGCAAACTCAGCGCCAGCGTATTGGGTCGGTAATGAAATTCTTTTGCGTAGGCATTTACTACATCTTTTGTAGACTGGCTAATATCGGGATGGTTTTTTAGGGCACGCGAAACGGTGGAAGGAGAGATATTCAATGCCCTTGCAATATCTTTAATGGTTATCGGAGCTTTTGCAACCATAATTCATAATATATTTTTATTAATATTTAAAGGTTAACGTAAACAATTTTATATTCAAAAGTGTTATCCATATTACTTACCACACCCTGAAATCTAAAACTGATTTACAAAGGTATAACAGTTTATTTAAATACGAAACATTTTAAAATAAAAAACGCAACGCATACCGCAAACGATTGCGGTCGAAAATCACATAATTATGCAATTTCATAAAAGCATAATGTTTTTAATCCCATATTTTTGTCGCACAATTGAAACATGTTAAAATTACAGTTTACTAAAAATTTTAGCACGAACAAATATCACAGATTAAAACCGAATAAAAATCAAACTTTAAATTTTTCAATGCATGAAGCACACGAACTTTAAGTTAAATTGGCGGGCATCCCTCACCTGTATTGCGTTTTTAGCAATCGGCCTTTTTGCCAATGCGCAAAAATCGACCATTACAGGCCTTGTAAAAGATGCACAGACAGGCGAACCAATTTTGGGAGCCAACATCCTTGAAAAAGGAACTACCAACGGAACCATCACCAACTTCGATGGACAATTCACATTAACCGT
>CAZEEN010000027.1:0-24790 GCA_964511115.1 uncultured Paludibacter sp.
GTATTTCGGCATTAAAGCCGCGTAATATTTAAATTTTTTCTAACGAACTATTGAAAATAATAATGACTTAAAAACAAATCAATAAAATTTAAAATTATGAAACGAATCTGTAATTTACGAATTTATCAATACTTAATACTAGGATTGCTTCTCGCACTATTAAATAGTTGTGATACTGAAGTTGACCCAAAACTACTTCCGGTACTTACAACTACAGAAGTGGTAAAAATGACCGAAGCTACGGCTTATAGTGGTGGAAATATAACATCAGACGCAGGCAATGATGTCATTTCACGTGGTGTATGCTGGAGCGAATCGCCTAACCCAACAATAGAAGATAAAAAAACAAATGATGCTGCTGGAACAGGTGAGTTTGAGAGTAGAATAGTTGGATTAAATCCAAGTACGACCTACTATATAAGGGCATATGCAACAAATAAAAAAGGTGTAGGTTATGGACTACAAGTAACTTTTAAAACAAAATCATTATCTATTACCACAACTCCAATAACAGCTGCAACAATAAATACAGCATTTAGTGGAGGTACAATAGTAACTGATGGTGATAGTTTGAACGTTACAGAACGTGGCATTTGTTGGAACACATCAGCTAATCCAACTATTTTAAATAGTAAAATGGCAAACGGAAAAGGAAAAGGAAATTATTCTGGTTCAATGGCTGATTTACAAATAGCCACACAATATTATGTGAGAGCTTATGCTACAAATCTTACTGGAACATTTTATGGTGATGAAATTATTTTTAATACGACAAATGGCTCAATGACTTTAACCACCAAAGCAGCCACATCAATTACAGCCATATCTGCAACAATTGGAGGTAACGTGCCAAATGATGGTGGAGCAACAGTAACTGAACGAGGTTTTTGTATAAGCAAATTACCAAACCCAACAATTATAAATAAAATTGTGGAAGGCAGCGGAGTTGGTTCTTTTGCGAGCAACATAACTAACTTAGAAGCAAATACAACATATTATGTGCGAGTTTTTGCGACAAACAGCGTTGGAACTGCATATGGTAATGAGATTAGTTTTACAACGAAAGATGGTGTTATTATATTAACAACAAAAGCAACTACAGAAATAGCCCTAACTACAGCAAAAAGCGGTGGAATAATTACATCAGACGGTGGCGCAACAATAACAAATCGTGGTATTTGTTGGAGTACAACTCCAAACCCAAAAATAACAGGTAATAAGACCAATGATGGTTTAGGTACAGGAGCATTTACAAGCTCATTAACTGGGCTTGAAGTCAATACCATCTATTATGTGCGGGCTTACTCTACCAATAAAGTTGGTACGACTTATGGTGAAGAAGTAAGTTTTACAACTGGCAATTATGCTATTGGAGCTGCCTATCTTGGCGGCAAAATAGCATACTTAGATGCCAGTGGTGTACATGGTTTTGTATGTGCAATTGCTGATATAGAATATATACAATGGTATAATGGTAGTTCTATAATCACTGGTGCTAAAAACAGCGTACTCGAAACCACAGGTGTATATGGCATCACCAAATCTGGCGGACGCAAAAACACAGATGCTATTATACTAAATCAGGGACAAGGTAATTATGCCGCTGCTAAATGCGCAGTACTTACCACAGGTGGTGCCAAAGCTGGTGATTGGTATTTACCATCACAAGGTGAATTAAATCAATTATATGTTAATAAAAATGTTCTGGGCGGTTTTCAACCAATCATCTATTGGAGTTCTACAGAGGGAGGCTATGGCGGTTATAGTACTTACGCTTATTACCTCGGTTTTGGAAGTGGTACCCAGAGCAACACTGGCAAGAATTCAGCTTTTAACGTTCGTGCCATTCGTGCTTTTTGATATTTTTACTAAAAAATGCAGTAGTTTTTTAGTCAACAATTTATGAAATTAGAAAATAAAATATGATTAATGAAATAGAATATAAGGTAGGTTATTTTGTAAATTATTATGATGGTATTAAAAATACATTTGCTAAAATAAAAGAAATTTACACTTACTCAGATTGTAAAATGTACAGAATAGTTACAATTGATACAAAATCAGAAATAGAATGTTTAGAGAATAAAATAAGCATAATACTTACTGAGAATAAGCATTTAGAGAAAATAGGCTTTATTGAAGTTATAAAGAAAGATAGGCATTACTATAGATTAAATAGCTTAATAATAACAAACAAATCTTTCAAATTTTTGGATAGGGACCATATTTTTATTTCAGGTTTTTGTTTTGGAGACCTTAATGAAATCTTAATTGGAAGCAACATCGAAAGTTATATAGTTAACGGAGAACTTAATAGAGTATTAGTTAATATGAAATACCCTTCTCTATATAATGTAAATCAACTTATTAGGTTTGCTGAGGAAAACAAGATATTAAATTTTGAAAAAGAAGAATTAATACTTTGTTAATTAGTTGATTATTTATTATTTTAATAAAATCAAAACTATCGTGATTTTGTACTGATATACATCTATTAGTAGTTTTGTTTTATAATGAAAAAGGTTTAAATTATTGATTTCGAAGAACAAAATAGGTTACTTAAATAAACCATAAAATAATCCTTATGAATTGCATTTGTTTTATTGTCAATTTAAATATCATTGGTTTAATAGTTGTATTTATTGGTACTACTATTGCATTAGTAAATTCACCACTTAATTTTTATTCAAATGATGGTGGGGATGCCAAAACAGATTTTGTGAAAGAACAGAATAAAACTAAGAAAAAAAACTGCCTTATGAAGTTGGGAATTTATTTAATACTAATGGGAACCTTAGCACAGATACTAAGTAACATGTTCAACATCTAACTCTGTCTAATATAAATATATGAGCTAAATGAATTTATTTCAATTCAAAATTCGACTTTACTATATCAGAAATCATTATATTTGGTCAATTCTTAAATGGATACCGATATTGATAATCATACTATTAGGTTATTTTATCCCTGCAGAATGTTTCAAGTTTTCAAATTACATAAACGAAGTGTTTTTCTCTATTATTACCGCATTATTTATTACAGGGTTTATTAGCACCTACAACTCAATAGTCAATACTGTAAATTTGACAAAAATAGTTGGGTATTGGTTAGTTTTAAAAGAGTGCGATGAATTTTATGAACCGGATATGAGAGTTGTAATTATTGAAAGAACACAAGACGTTTTAACTCTTTCGTATCGTTTGAAAGATTTGAATAATGCAAATGAGATGAAAGGTAAGATATTTATTAATGAAAACAACAAGCAAACTGGAAAATTAATAACAAGTTTTGAGTGGGTCGATAATATGTCAACTATTTATCCAACAAATGAATACAACTTATTTCTAGATAATGATTTTTTCACTTACAAAAAAGAAGTACCATTAATTAGGGTCATTAATCTTCAAGGTAATGAAATACATACTTTAATTAAGCCGCCCGACCAAAATAAGATTAAACAGAATACTTCTAGAATTATAACTGAAATACAACAGGCAGGTACAACAATGCTTTCAGATGAAATAGCAGAATTAATGTTGAAATCTGTGCCAAAGAAATAACCTAGGAGATAGTCAGGTGGATGAGTATGACAGAAAAAATTATCGTATCGGTAGTAAACACAACAACATTCAATTGATAAGATTTATCACTCAAAATGTATAAAAGCGACTTGCGCATATTGTAATTTTCACGACCTAATAAATAAAACTTCAAATAAATCTTTAATAATACAGTAAAAGTACGGAAATATCCATACCTTTGCGACTATTATAAAGTAAATGAAATGAAAAGGTATTTAGAAGAACTACATAAGCTACGGATATTCCGATTGAATGATGTTGAAAATCTGGTTGGAAATTTGAATTCTGCCAAAGATTTGCTTCAAAACTACAAAAAGCAACGGCTGATTTGTCAGGTTCGACGTGATTTGTATGTTGCAACCGATTTGGCGAGTAAAATAAGTTTAGCAAATAAATTTGAGATTGCCGGCAAAATAACCCCAACATCATATCTTTCGTACCAATCGGCATTGGAATTTCATGGCTTGGCGCATCAGGTATTTTACGACTTATGGGTTTCAAGTAGCAACCGCTTTAATTCGTTCGACTTTGAAGGTATTCGATATCAGTATTGCGAATCGAAAAGTTTGTCGGGAGTAATCGTTGCGAGTTCTAGTTCATTTATCCGAGTTACAAATTTAGAACGTACTGTGATTGATTGTATTGATAAAATTGAACGATGTGGTGGTTTGGAGGAATTGATACAGTGCTTTTCGCTCATTACTTATTTGGATGAAGAATTATTGCTCAATTACTTGCAAGAATTCAACAAGCAATTTTTATATCAGAAAGTCGGGTTTATTTTGGAGCATTTTAGGCAGGAAGTGAAACTTAGTGATAACTTTTTCAGCGTTTGTAAGCAAAAATTAGGTAAAAGCACACGCTATTTGACAGACCTTACTGAGTCGACACAATATTTTAAAGGTTGGAAACTGTGTGCTCCAACAAATATTCTTTCAGTTTTAGAACAAGGAGGTGAAAACTATGTATAAATACAACAAGAATGATTTAGATGTATTGGCAGCAAATACAGATTTTCTCCGTGATAATTTAGAGAAAGTACTTCGATTGAGTGATATTTTACAATACATGAACGCCAATCCATTGTTATCCAGCCATCTGGCATTGAAAGGAGGAACAGCCATTAATCTTGTTGTTTTTAATCTTCCTCGGCTATCGGTCGATATTGATTTGGATTTTACGAAACATTGTTTGCGCGAAGAAATGTTTGAGTTACGGAAGCTAATAAACAATGACATTATAAAATACATGACATCTCAAGGGTATCAACTAAATCCATCTTCAAAAAATCCACATTCGCTGGACTCATGGGTTTTTTTCTATCTGAATTCTGCTGGAAACAAAGACAACATCAAAATTGAAATTAACTGTTCAATGCGAAACCATGTTTTTGAACCCATTGAAAAAGAGGTGAATATTGAATTATTATCTTTACGTTTTCAAGTGAGAACGTTGGCTAGTTTAGAACTTTTTGGAAGTAAAATAAAAGCACTTATTGAGCGAACTGCTGCAAGGGATTTATATGATGTCTATAATATGCTAAGACACAATGTGTTCTCAGATTCAGAACAAGCAACACTTCGTAAAATAGTGATTTTATATTTGTCAATTGGAGGCAATACTCCTCCTAAAAGCGAATTTAATTTTAATGCTATTGACAATTTGAATTTTAGTCATATAAAGCGTAAATTAATACCAGTGTTAAAGAAAAGTGATAAGTTTGAATTTGAAACAGCAAAATCGGAAGTTAAGACTTATCTGACCACATTAATGATGCTTACTGATAACGAGAAGCAATTTGTAGAAAAATTCAATCAAAAATTATATCATCCTGAGTTACTTTTTGATGAACACGAAATCGTCAACAGAATTAAAAATCATCCAATGGCAATTTGGAAATGCAGTTAAGGTAATGTTTAATGAATCAGCGAGCTGGACGCATCGAACAAATTGTCGTATCAGCGATACGACAAATGAGAAAAATAAACGCCCAAAAAGCAAAAAAAACCACAGCAAGTTGGTGTTTAATTTGAGATGTCTTGCAGTGGCTTTTATAGCTTTTTGACAATAGGCAGAGCGGTCACAGTACATTGGTTTTAGCTTTACGGCTAAGAAAAAAAGAAGCCGATAAAGCTAAAACCAATGCACTGTAAGTTTTTTATCTCTTTGCATATTCGACTTTAAATTTATGATTTTGACTTATAGACAACAGATAAAGATAACGCCCTCTGGGCGAAAAAAAGAAAGAGAAAGAAACAAAAACAGAAAACCAAGTCTAAACAACCAATGCACGATTTGGTAACACACGCCTAAGCGCATTGGCTGGTTGACGTGCATTTAGCAGGTGTTGCGCCCGCATTCACTTTATCGCAGCGCGACAGTGAATACTCCCGCAAACCGCCAAATGCGCTTAGCCTCGGTCGTTACCAAACATGCAAAAAAAACTCGACCTTAAATGTTATCACATGCAACCTATATAACCTACATAGATATTTGGGCACACGAAGTGATGAATATACTAAACAATCTCAGTTTCTCTCAGTTTCTCTATACATGTCGGTGGTTAGGGGATGATTGGATTTTAATCAGTTGAAACAAACAGGACATATTGACACAAAAGGTTATAACTCTGAATAATTTTGTATATTTACATAAGTTTTTTTAATATATTTATGTAAAAGTAAGCACGTAATGCTAAAATTACATTGTATAAACCAAATAAATACTTCAATTGAAATAGAGTGATATTATGAATGCAAAATCAATTCTGCTTTTTAGCTTTTTATTAATGACCGGGTGTTTATACTCCAACAATCTGAAAGTTGACTCCTTATTGAATGTTTTGGATTCGGTTATTGACAATAAGTTTATTTATGCTCACGCAAAAGAGATGCGAATAGATTCACTTAATTATTACCTGAAAGTTGCAAAAAACAATAATGATAAATATCAGGTTTATCGTGCTTTATTCAGTGAATATCTCACATATAATCTTGACTCTGCAATATCAATCGCAGAGTCAAGGCTCGAAGTATCAAAAAAATTAGAAAACAAAAGAAGGATTAATACTTCCAAGATGAATATAGCTGAAGTTTGGGCATACACCGGAATGTATAAAGAGGCTCTTAGTATTTTAGACAGTATTCATAGCACTTCGCTTGAAAAAAACCAATATACTTACTATTATCATTTATATTTCACAGTATATGACTTCCTTAGTAACTATACTTTCAAACAAATTGACAAAATAAAATACAACAATCTAATGCGTCAATATAAAGATTCGTTATTGTCAACAATTGAACCTAAATCAATAGGTCATTTTTTTTTACGTTCGGAAATATTGATTGAACAAGAAAACTTTAATGATGCACTTATACAGGTCGATAGTGCATACACCTTATTTGGTAAAAAATCAGTGGAAGAAAATCCAATTTTCAATTATTCAATCGCAACTTTATATCAACATTTAGGAAATGTTGAACTTGAAAAGAAATATCTGATAATGGCAGCAATTGAAGATATAAGATATGCTACAAGAGAACATATTGCATTGCGAAAATTAGCAATGATATTACTTCAGGAAGATGATTTAAGAAGAGCCAATAAATATATAAAATGTGCTTTGGAAGATGCCGTTGCTTGCAAAACAAATTTCAGAACATTGGAAACTGCCAAAGTATTTCCTGCAATTATTTCGGCTTACGATCAAAAAATTGAAAAAGAAACCCGTCAGTTATACATTTTATTAATAGCAATTATTATTCTTACCTTATTACTTATTTTATCTATATTCTTTATTTACAAACAGTTAATAAAAATTCGAAGAAAAGAAAAATCAATAACTGAAATTAACAGAGAATTAAAAATCATCAACGAAAATCTGAACTCGATAAATAAAGAACTGACGGAATCCAATTATGTTAAAGAAGAATATATTGGTTATGTTTTTAATCTATGTTCCACATATATTTCTAAACTCGATACCTATCGAAAAGAGATTAATATAAAAATTAAATTGAACCAAACTGATAAAGTTTTCCAAATGACAAATTCTTACAAACTGATACCTAATGAATTGAAAGAGTTTTTTTATAATTTCGATAAGGTATTCATGAAATTATACCCCAATTTCATGAATGAATTTAACGATATATTGGTAAAAGAAGAGCAAATAATCCCTAAGAGCGATGAAATACTTACCCCTGAATTAAGAATTTTTGCCCTCATTAGATTAGGAATTACTGATAGCACTAAAATTGCAAAATTTCTGAATCTTGCACCTCAAACGGTTTATAATTATCGGGTCAAAATGCGAAATAAATCTGTATTACCCAAAGATGATTTCATGCAGGTAATTCAGAAAATAGGATTAAAACATTAATAAGCCTCTACTTTAATTATTTGTTATATATACTTTGTATTCACTCCTCTTAAGATATATGCTATTGATTATCTGTATTTTATGTGAATTTACAGATAAAAACACCTACTTTCAAAACTACTTCAAGATAAATCTGATAATTCCGATAGGAAAAGAATCTATCTTTGTCTAGAAATCTTATCTTCAATAATGGAAACATTTATTCGGAAATAAGAACCTTCAGTAAATTTACTTAAAATTCCCAATGACTTTGGTAAAACAAGACAATGTGCTTTTATCAAGAAAATCAGTAAACAATAAGAAGCTATGTATAAATCCACGAAACTCTAATTAAATACTAACCCATTAAATTTATTACATCATGAAAAAACTAATTACATTTTGCTTATTTGGTTTATTGTCAGTTATTTTAGCTACAACAACGAGTGCTGTGACACTCAGTACAACAGAAGATGCTACAAATTCATCTTTATCAGATGTGAATTATCAGTTTATGAGTCATTTAGCTACTGCCCCGAATGTTCAATGTTCTGGAACAGAGCCTTTAGCAGCTGCACAATATTATCCTGCCGGAAATGATGCATCTCCTCTTAACGTAATGACGTATATAAAAACGGTTCCAATTGAAATCAAAACAACATACTATTGGAATATAAATGTTGGAACTGACTGCTTAGGGGCAAATCTTTCGGCTACTAATAAAAACGTCGGCTTTTCATCGTCCAAGGCTTATGAATCGTGGATAAGAGCCATTGTAAAAGAAGATTTAACTCTTATAGGAGATGCAGCATCTTCAGCATATTTCCGGGTAAAAAAAGCAGATGCAACTACAGTAGTATTAGCCCGTACAAAAGCAGATGGCACTGCTGGTTCTGATGATACGTATACAGTTTCTGCTGAAGTGACATTTGCAGGCACTGACAAAAGATTTGAAATCCGACTTGGTAGTGTAAACTCTGGATCTGTTCAAGGTTCTTTAGTGGGTTCAAACGATGCGTATCCTTTATCTGTTTCCTCACTTTGTACCAAGGCTCAAATTATATATAGTTTCAAAACCAATAAAGTTACAATTCGTGAAATTGACGTTACCACAGGTATACAACAAACTAAAGTGGATGAATTGAGCATATCCACTTACCCTAATCCAACAAATGGTCAGGTTAGTGTCAATGCATCACAAAAAATGGATGAAATACAACTCATTAATCTTATTGGACAGTCCATTAAAACGGTTAATGTAAAATCTCTTACATCGTACAATCTAAATTTGCAAAACATAGAAAATGGCATTTATATGTTAAGAATCAAAATGGGAGCTTTAGTTCAAAATAAAATGATTGTCGTTAAGAATAAATAATTCTCATATAGATTGAGCATTTCTTAACTACAATTTTGAAACTTCAGAATTTTCTCTGTATTCGCAAATTTCGTTAGAACATCAAGTATACACCTTCAATTTGTTGGCAGTAGCAGGTATCAGTTACTGCCAACCAGAGTTTCTATTATCCTTACAACGCAATTTTTTTCAACGAAGAAGTCAAAAAAAATTTCTTTTCAATGTTTCATGCCTTTTGGTTCTTATAAAATCGGAATAAGTTTAAGTCAAATTATTGGAATTAATTACAAATCTATTAATTATAATATCATGAAAAAATCACTTTCTTTTTACTTGTTTGGTTTGTTTTTGTTGCTATTTGCAACCCAATCAAATGCTGTAACCTTTAATGTTACAGTTCCGGATGGCACCGTAAAATGTTTTGTTGCCGGGGCATTTAACAGTTGGAGTACTACTACCAGTATAGAACTAACTAAAATAGATGCAACTCATTTTAATTTAGATGCTCCAGATGTGACTTCTGTATCTGGTGGTTTTAAATATTTGTGTGGTCCGGGCCCGGGCTGGACATATGTTGAGAAAAATGCAGATGGGTCTGAAAGAAGTAATAGAACTGAAGCTACTGCCAATGACGTTGTAGCTCGTTGGGCGGCTTTATATGCACCAGATTTAGTACCGGGTCCGGTAACTCTTATAGTTACAGTTCCTGAGAATACTCCAGATAACAAAGTATATATATATGGAAGTTTTCAGGGATGGATTGTTGAAGAAGCCTTGCAACTTACAAAAACAACTGCAACTCAATATACGATTACAATTCCGGATGTAACCCAGTTTAATTATAAAATTTTATGTGGAAAAAGCACTACTTATGTAGAAGTAGATGCCTCCGGTGCTGATATTCCCGACCGGAATGCAGCATCATCTACTCCAACCATTAATATTATAGTGCCCAAATGGAAAAATGTAAATGCTGCAACTGTTAACGGCGTCACTTATCTGGAAGAAAATATATCCTTTTCACCATTAAATGGCATTCGGAATATTTGGGTTTATCTTCCACCTGATTATGCCACAAATCCTGACAAACGGTATCCTGTTTTATATATGCAAGATGGGCAACATGTTTTTGCGGAAGAAATACCTATAAGTTCAGTAGATTATCCGGTAGGTTCATGGGATGTTGCCACAACTTTGAATAAAATGTATGGCGATGGTAAAAATGTTGGTATTGTAATCGCAATTGATAAAACACCTGAATATAAAAGTGAATATTCTCCCTGGAAAAACAACGACTTTTCTCAATCAGGAACAGGAAATGAATATCTTCAGGCTGTAATTAATAATATTATTCCATACGTTAACAGTCATTATCGAACATTGACCGGTCCTGATAATACAGCTATTGCCGGTAGTGATATGGGAGGCCTTATTAGTTATTATGCCGCTCTTAAACATCAGTCAGTATTTGGAAAAGCTGGAATATTTTCTCCAAGCGTTTGGTTTAATAAAGCGGAATTGAACGCTTACTTGGCATCATGGACAAAAAATGAAAGTTCAAAAATGTATATTATTACAGGAGATAAAGAAGGAACTACAATGAATGACGATGCTCAATTATTATACGATGCAACCAAAGCAAAAGGATTTACAGATGAGAATATAAAACGTGAAATTTTCAAAGGGGGAATACATCATAATTCATCATGGGCAACACAATTTCGTAGGGTTTATGCGTATCTGTTTAATATAGATGATATTATTCCACCTCCTGATCCAACACCCGGTTACCAATTTATGAGCCATTCGGCAACAACTGGTGTCGCTTGCAGTGGAGAAGAAACTTTTGTAGCTTCTACCTATTTCCCAACAGGATTTGATGCAACCCCAACCAATGTTATGGCCTATATAAAAACAGTTCCGGCTAATATCACAACCACTTACAACTGGAATATCAATGACAGTGGAAATTGTGTAGGTGCCAATTTATTTTCAACGAATAAATCTGTTTATTTTAACAGTACGAAAAGTACTGAAACCTGGATTCGTGCAATTGTGTCTGCGGATAAATCAGTATTGGATTTAGCTGCTTCTTCAACTTCTTTCAGAGTGAAGAAAGCGAACGGAACATTTGTAAATATGACCAGAACAACTGCCACTGGAGCTGTAGGAGAAGATGATACCTATACCGTTTCGGCAGAAGTAGATTTTACAGGTTCAAATAAAAACTTTGAAATACATTCAGGTAATGCAAATGATGGATCAGATCAAGGCTCAGTTTGCGGATTAAACGATACGTATCCTTTATTTGTAACGGCAACTTGTATTAAAACTCAAATCATTTACTCTTTTAAAACGAATAAAGTAGTTGTAAAATGTTTGGATGAAGGTATACCGGTTCCAAATTATCAGTTTATGAGTCATTCGGCAACCAGTCCTAATGTTCAGTGTTCCGGTTTAGAACCATTTGTAGCTTCAGCTTATTATCCTACGGGAATTGATGCCACACCTTTAAATGTGATGACTTATATCAAAACAATTCCGGTTGAAGTAAAAACAATATATTACTGGAATATAAATGAAGGCAGCGATTGTGCAGGTGCAAATCTTTATGCAACAAATAAAAGTGTTGGTTTTTCCAGTTCAAAAGCATATGAATCATGGACAAGAGCTATTATTAAAGATGATAAAACCGTACTTGATGTGAACGCATCATCGGCATATTTCAGGGTAAAAAAAGCCGATGCAACTTTGGTGGTTATGACCCGTACAAAAGCGGATGGAACTGCAGGTGAAGATGATACTTACACTGTTTCGGCAGAAGTCACGTTCACAGGAGCAAATAAAAACTTTGAAATCCGATTTGGAAGTGTAAATTCAGGGTCAGTTCAACCTTCTGTTGTTGGCACTAACGACACCTATCCTCTCTCGGTTTTATCAACTTGCACCAAAGCTCAAATTATATATAGTTTTAAAACCAATAAAGTGGTGGTTAAATGGTTAGAAGGTGAAATAGTTGATTCTAATTATCAGTTTATGAACCATTCAGCTTCAACCGGAGTTGAATGTACAGGAACACAGCCGTTTCAAATCTCAACTTATTATTCAACCGGAATTGATGCGCCTTCAAATGTAATGACGTATATTAAAACTATTCCTGCAGATGTAACAACTGCATACAATTGGAATATTAATGGAGGTGGAAATTGTAGCGGAACGAATCTTTTTTCAACAAATAAAGCAGTTGTATTTAATAGTTCAAAAAACACTGAATCATGGATTCGTGCGGTTGTGAAAGAAGATAAAACGGTCCTGGATATAGCAGCATCAGCATTATTCTTCAGCGTTAAAAAAGCAAATGCATCGCTGGTGGTAATGACTCGTACTAAAGCAGATGGTACTGCTGGTGAAGATGATTCATACACTTTATCGGCAGAAGTACCTTTTATTGATGCTATAAAAAACTTTGAGATTTGTTATGGAAACGTTAACGATGGTTCCGTTCAAACTTCACTTGTAGGTGCAAACGACACGTATCCATTATCGGTTTCATCTGTATGTTTAAAAGCACAAATCAGTTACAGTTTCAAAACAAATAAAGTAACCATTAAGTGTTTGGACGATGGTACTATTGCTCAAAGATATCAGTTTATGAGCCATTCAGCTACTACAGGAGTAGAATGTATTGGAAATGAGCCACTTGTGAATTCAGTGTATTATCCTACTGGAACTGATATAACTCCTACCAATGTGATGACCTATATCAAAACTGTTCCGGTAGAAGTAAAAACACAATACTTCTGGAATATAAACGAAGGAAGCGAATGTACCGGAGCAAATCTTTATGCAACAAATAAATCGGTAGGTTTTAGTAGTTCTAAAGGAGCAGAATCGTGGATACGGGCAATCGTAAACGCCGATAAAACAGTATTGGATGTGGCTGCTTCATCCATTTTCTTCAGAGTTAAAAAAGCTGATGCAACGCTGGTAGTAATGTCACGGACTAAAGCAGATGGAACAGCAGGTTCTGACGATTCTTTCACTGTTTCTGCAAATGTTAGTTTCCCAACGGCAAATAAGAACTTTGAAATACGATTTGGAAGTGTCAACTCCGGTTCAATTCAAGCTTCGTTAGTTGGTT
The DNA here is from genome assembly GCA_964511115.1 of uncultured Paludibacter sp. Classification (GTDB taxonomy): domain Bacteria; phylum Bacteroidota; class Bacteroidia; order Bacteroidales; family Paludibacteraceae; genus Paludibacter. The sequence continues at coordinate 13,446 of CAZEEN010000027.1, forward strand.
CGAGTGATACTTATCCACTGTCTGTTCCAGCAAATTGTACGAATGCACAAATCATATATAGTTTTAAAACCAATCAAGTAAAAATTGTAGAAATTACTGATCCAGTCGTTTTACCTACAATTTCATATTTAAAAGCAATTCCTTCGGTTTGCCAAGCCGGCACACCAGTTACTGTTTCGGGATTAATAAATGATGCTACAGGATATGATTTGTCTTATACAGTGTCCCAAAATTACGGAACTTATGTCAATCAACCTTTTACAATAAATGCTCAAAATGAATTAATTTTTAATTTTACTTCATCAACAGGCATATATTTTATTCAGTTGAAAGCAAAGAAAGGAATCGATGCAGAAATCGTATTTCCTCAAATTTGTGTAAAGGTACTTTCGGGAACTATCGATGAAAAAACACTTTCAGGAAATCCATATCAAAATGTGAATTGGGCAACTGTAGGCAAGTATAAAGGTACTTTCCATGTACATACCGATTGGTCTTCGGATGCAACCTTAACTGCAGATGCTGTTGTCGATTTGTACCATTCTAAAAATTATAAAATACTACCGCTTACTAACCATGATTTTAATTCATATCCGTGGACGTTGTTTAGCATGTTTAAGCCAACCTGGAAAGACAGAGATCCTGCAGCACTGGGTATGTTAACTTTCCCTGCTATTGAATTGAGTGCCAATAATCACCACAATGATTTCTTTACTGGAAGAAATGATGATGGAGCAAACCTGGAGCAATCGTTTACAAAAACTGAAGAAATGGGTGGGTTGCAACAGATTAATCATCCCGGCCAATATTGGAGTATTGGAAATACATATACCGGATTAGAAAAGAATTCAGCTGCTTGGCATGCCGATAACTTCAAAAGACATGCAAGTTTAATTGGTTTGGAGGTATATAACGCCGGCAATAAACATGTAAGTGATCGTATCTTGTGGGATGAAATTCTGACTTTAACGATGCCGCAACGTCCGGTTTGGGGATATTCAAATGATGATTTTCATAATCTGAACATGGCATTTTTCAATTACGAATATATGCTTATGGATGAATTAACCATATCAGCCCTGAAAGTAGCAATGAAAACCGGGAAATCAGTTTTTTCGTACGAATACGGAGCCTCGGGGAATGCTTTGGCACCATCGATCAGCAATATAACTGTGAATGAGTCGAATAAAACAATAACAATCACAACTCCCGATAATGATGTAAGTTGGATTTGCGGAACAGAAGGTTCCGGTTCAACCAGAAAAAGTGCTGTGATTGGTTATGGCAAAACTTTTTTCTACGATGGATTTAAAGGAAGCTATGTGCGTGCATTAATTAAAAATGTATATGGAGAAACATGTACTCAACCATTTGGATTTGATAAACTGACACCAAATGGGTTGGGTCAACTCTCAGGGAGAAACAATGAAAATGCAATTACAGTTTACCCAAACCCAGCTACAAATAAGGTATTTATTAATTCGATTGATGAAATAAGCCAAGTACAACTCGTTAATCTTATGGGACAAACAATTAAATCGTTTGATACAAATGCACAGTCAACTTTTGAATTAAATTTACAAAATATCAAAGATGGAGTATATTTGCTAAGAATGAAATCTGGTACGTTGATTCAAAATAAAATGATAATTGTAAAAAGATAATTTATTGATCTCTATCTGGTTAAAAGAATTCCGCTCATGAAAATTGGGCGGGATTTTTTTATAATCCTTCTTTTATTTACAGAATTAGTCTATATTTGTTCCTCGGGAAAAGATCAACAAAATTCATTAAATATGCGGTGCATTTTATCTTTATTTTTTTTTAGTTTAGTTTCGACGCTTTTTGCACAGTCCACCACTGTGGCATTTAATGTAAATATGAAGCAACAAATTGCTCTTGGGAATTTTAACCCAACTACCGATTTTGTTGATGTGTCAGGTTCTTTTAATAGCTGGGGTTCAGCAAAGTTTGCAGACGGTGATGGCGACAGTATTTACACGGTTTCGGTTACGCTCAATGTAGGTGACAATATTGAGTTCAAAGCCAGAATCAATGGATTGTGGAACGGGTTGGAAGAATTTCCGGGAGGTGGTGCAAACCGAGCCTTTACCGTTGTTCCGAATGGAGTTGTCAGTTTTTGGTATAGTGATGTGCTTCCATCATCTGTTTTGGCAATAACAATCCAGGCATCTGCCAGAACCATCATTCCGGGACAGGCTGTTCAGTTTACAGATAAATCAAATGGATCACCTGTTTCGTGGGAATGGACTTTTACGGGTGGTACACCTTCAATTTCAAACGTACAAAACCCGCTTGTAACTTATTCGGCCGAAGGAAAATATCCTTTAACACTGAAGATAAAGAATGCCAAAGCCGATTCTGTTTCGCTGACACTGGCCGATTACATCAATGTGACGAAAGTGAGTACCTATTGGTGGAACGATGCAGTGTTTTATGAAGTATTTGTCCGCAGTTTTTATGATCAGAACGGCGATGGTAAAGGAGATTTAAAGGGGTTGACAGCCAAACTCGATTATCTGAACGATGGTGATTCAACAACTCATACCGATTTGGGTATTACGGGTATCTGGTTAATGCCCATTATGCAATCACCGAGTTATCATGGTTATGATGTAACCGATTACCGTACTGTTGAGAGTGATTACGGAACAAATGCGGATTTTGCTGCTTTTATTCAGGCTGCCCATCAGCGTGGAATCAAAGTTATTATCGATTTGGTTATGAATCATACTTCCAATCAGAATTCCTGGTTTATACAGTCGGCAAACAGCACATCTTCCATCTATCGGAACTGGTACAGATGGAGCACCACCAACCCCAGTGGATCTTGGAATTCCAAGAATGGTGCTTATTATTATGCCGTTTTTGGGAGTGGTATGCCCGATTTGAATTATGAAAATGCAGCTGTAAAAGCCGAAATATTCGACATTGCTCGGTTTTGGCTGCAAGATATGCATGCGGATGGTTTCAGGTTGGATGCGGTGAAATATATTTTTGAAACAACCACTCAGATAGAAGATGTTCCCGCTACTTTTCAGTTTTGGCAAGATTTCCGCACTTCATACAAATCAGTAAATCCCGATGCTTTTGCAGTAGGCGAAGCGTGGACATCCACCAGCATAATAAAGAAATATGTAGAAAATAACGGACTAGATTATTGTTTTGAATTTTCACTTGCAAACGCTTTAGTGAATACTGCCAATAATGGCGATGCTACCGGTCTGAAAATAGCTATTGAAAACTCCATGGCCAGTTTCCCTTACCTGCAGTTTGGAACCTTTCTCACAAATCACGATCAGGAACGCGTTATGACAACTTTTGGTAACGATGTGTCCAAAGCGAAGCTTGCCGCAGAACTACTGCTGAGTTTTCCGGGCATTCCGTTTATTTATTACGGCGAAGAAATCGGAACAGTTGGTACAAAACCCGATGAAAACATCCGGACTCCATTACAGTGGGATAACACAAAGAATGCCGGTTTCAGTACAGGAACAGCCTGGCGTGCGCCTCAAGCAGATTACACGACCAAAAATATAGCTGTCCAACAAAAGGACAATAATTCTCTTTGGAGTACGTACAATAAAATGATTCAACTTCGAAACGCTGAACCTGCTTTGAGACGGGGGAATTATACAACCCTTACAAGCAACTCCACTTCCGTATTCACGTTTCTGCGCCAGTACAATGATGAAACCATCCTTGTGGCGTCCAATGTGAGTAACTCAACACTCAATAATATAGAAATAAACCTTTCTCCGTGCACTTTGTCCGCTGGGAGTTACCAACTTAAAGATTTACTTACTGGTGCAATTCAGAATATTGTTATGACAACCGATGGTGGAGCAATAGCTCAAAATATTGGCAATTTGAATGCTAGGACTACTGCTTTTTATAAAGTGATTGGACCCCCTTCGGGTTTCATGAATTCGGAATCAAGTTCGTTCAATATTTTTCCTATTCCTACTAATGATAACATTTTCATTCAACTGGATAATCAGATGGATAAAAAAATATACGTAACCATTTCCGACATGTCTGGTAAGGTTTTAAAATACAATCAAATCACAGCTTCAACTTCCCTGTCGGTGAAAGATTTGTTACCTGGTTTTTATGTGGTTAAAGCTACAGATGGTATCAATTCTAAGACCAGAAAAATTGTTATTGAGCGCTAAGCAAATTTTGTCTTTATAATTTGTGTTTCTATATATGTTTTTTTTCTGAACTATAATCCAGCAATCCTGGTGTTTAATGTATTAAAATTCACATTTTCAGTTACTTTACATGAAAATTATAAATATACTAATCACCCAAAAAGCAAAAAAAGCCACAGTAAGTTCGAATTTATTTACACAAGTTTTGCTTTGGCTTTTATAGCTTTTTGACAATAGGCAGAGCGGTCACCGTACATTTTATTTCCGGTAAAAGCCGATAAATAAAATACACGGTGTAATTGTTTTATATCGGTTGCTTGGTTTTATCTCGTAAACCAAAATAACGTATAAACAAACTCCAGGTTATATTAACATTAAATCAGAAATCGACTCTTTAACTGAAAGAATCTCATTATATTTGCAATCAAGAAATAATTTACACAACTGACACTTAACTAAAAAACTGACTTAATACATACAGAAAACTGACGATTAAGTCATTTGCGCAAAAACGAATGAAAACTGAAAACCAATTCTATACAACCAATGCACGATTTGGTAACACACGTCTATGTGCAATAGCCTAATTCGTAGCATTTTGGAGGTTCATCTCCCGCATTCACTTCATCGTAGTGCGACAGTTAAAGCTCCCGCCAATCGGCTACATGCACATAGCCTCGGTCGTTACCAAACATGCAAAGAAAAAAACAAAAGCAAGTAGATTTGCCAAATTTATAGCATTAAACAAGAAAAAAACAAAAAATATTATCATAACAGGCTTATAGGTCAAATTGGTTGTTAAAATCTTCTGTAATGCCTTTGTATACTACCTTTGCAACAAATCAAAGGTTATGAATAAAAAAAATGCTTTTACTGTGATTCTCCCATTGTTAGAAAAAATGGTAAGCGAAATGGAGAACAACGTTATATTTGTTATGCCTGTAAAAGGAGTTTTACAGGCATAACAAATATAGCGACCTAAAGGTCAATTTCTGCCATTCATAGTATAATTTTATCTTTGTACTTCAATTCAAAACAAGCATTAGAGGTGACAAGCATTTTACATACAAAATTAGACAAGCATATTCGTTTTAGTTATTCAAGTTTCGATCGGATTGTATTTCGGGGTTACTTGCCAGGTTTGTTTGTGGAAGGAAGTGTTATAAAGCTATTGCGCAATTTGGGATTTAATAATCACACGAATGGGGTATTAAAGAGTTTGACCGACCAATTGAACTCTCATATAAAGAAGTCAGCCGACCAAATGGGTGTTCCCATTCACTGGTGGGGAACTGCAGAGAAGACAAAATACAATTCCAAGCAAGATTTTGTAAAAGAGTTGTATGCCGCCGAGATAAATAAAAAACTGAAAACCGACAAGGTAATTTGTATCATTAAAGCCACTGAAAGCACACGGACGTTTGCCAACAAAACAGTGAAAACTAAAAGTGGAGCGGATTGCTTGAAAATGTATTCTTGTTCTAAATTTGTAAGCCAGTATTACATTTATATCCACGACAAGGAATTGGGCCTGTGTTATCTGAAAATATCGAGTTATATGCCCTTTGTATGCGAGTTTTACATGAACGGGCATAACTATATCAAGCAACAGTTCGATATTCGTGGGTTGGATTACAAAATGAAGGACAATTCTTTTGTACAGGTTTCTAATGTGGAGGCATTGAAAGAATTAGTTGAAAAATTTCAACCAAGCATTGCGCTAAACCGTATTGACTACTGGATGGATTTATTTTTTCGCTTCGATAAAGGCACACGTTCAACCCGATCAAAACTACTAACACACCAATGGTTTACATATCAAACTGAAATTTCCAGCAACATCATATTCAAATCAGAAAAATTTGCCACTTCCTTTTTCCAACGCCTGTTACAAAAAAACCACACCATCGGAATCCCCGATAGGTTGACCACTATATTCGGTCTATCAAAATCTGTTCATAACAGCAAGAGTACACAAAACAAGTACCACATACAGGCATGTATCAAACATTGGTTGGAAAGAAACTCCATTAAATGTTACAATAAAAGCGGCTGTCTGCTGCGAGTCGAAACCACCATCAACAATCCGGAATTGCCCGGATTAAAGCTCAAAAAGCAAGCCTCTCATTTGCAGGCATATTATTGGTATGGACTCAAATGCAACAGCCGCTATTTCGATACAATCGCTGATATAGACATTCGTACTATAAGTACAGATGTTTATCAGAAATATCAAAAAGCAATTGTAACCCCAAAGGGTGTGAGAGTAGCTGCTCCTGATTTGAGGAATGAACAGCAGTTGGAACTTTTTCATATTTTGTTGGACGACAAAAACGTAGTTTATGGATTTAAAAACAAGCAAATACGCGCTCAAATGAGTGGAAATCCAAAAACTGCAAAAATCGCATATGAACTAAGAAAATTGAGAGAAAGAGGGGCTATAAAAAAGAGTAAAGACTCTAATAACTACCAACTTACGCAAGAAGGTTATGTATGGCTGTACTACTCCTTATTTAATCAAAACTATTTTGTAAGTCCTTTACTATCAATGAGTATTAAAAAGTCAAAAAAAGGACAATCAGAAAATCCATCAAATATTGAAAAAGCATATTCGATGATAAACGATGCTATGGAGCTAGTTATTAGCGAATTAAATATTGCCGCATAAAATAAAAAACGTGAATTTTATTTACGTTTTAAAAAAGTAAAAACATAATACTTCAGGCACAAAATACATTGAAAGTCGGACAATATCAGGTGTTACCTAATACCAATTTTGTTGTTCAGCTTATTGCTGAAAATACAGACCCATTTGTGGCATTTCAAGTTGATATTCCTATTCCTACAGGTTTCAGTTATGTCGATGGTTCTGCCGTACTCGACGCTTCCCGAATTTCGGGACATGCATTAACAGCCAGTTTACTCACAGGGAATATACTTCGTTTGATAGGTTATTCAGTTGGGAATATAGCATTTTTAGGTAATTCAGGAACATTACTGAGTTTAACGCTTAAATCTGGAGCAACTCCGGCATCTTATACACTTGAACTTAATCAGCCGATGCTTGGTAATAGTCAGTCTGTAAATATTATCACAGGTTCAAGCAATGGGAGTGTTACAGTTTTAGCACCTAATATCACACTTTCGACCTCGGCATTTGAATATGGTCGTGTCCCTCTTGGGAGTTCTGTGGAACAAAACATTGAAATTACTAATATTGGCAGTACGGATTTAATTATTAATGGATTGAATTTTAATAATTCCCAATTTACCACGACAACTCCAACAAATTTTACTATCGCTCCTAATGATAGTAGAAGTGTTACAGTTAAGTTTACGCCAACATCAAAAGGAACTCTGACTAAACAACTACAAATTAGTAGTAACGATCCCGATCAAGCTACTATGAATGTAGCTTTGAATGCCGTAGCTTATGCAGTAAACGAAATTCATACTAGCAATATAACAGGAGCATCTTCAACTACCAAAACCTTAGAATTTACCTTGAACAATATGGAAAATTTTTCCGGTTTCCAGTTTGATTTGAACTTGCCACAGCCTATTTCGTATAAAACAGGAAGTGCACAATTGTTTCGTAAACAAGACCATACTGTTTCAGTTAATCAGATAGACAATCAAACTTTAAGAGTAGTGTGTTTCTCGGCAGAAGGCAAAAACTTCACCGGAACTGCTGGAAAAGTGCTAAGTTTAGATTTTTTACTTTATGGTAATGCGGGTTATTATTCAATTGGAATAAGTAATGTTATTATTGCTAATACAATCGGTGAAAATATTGTTTCAGATTCGTATGGAGGACAACTTGAAGTAACATGTCCTTACATTTCGACTTCTTCTCAACTTAGCTTTGGAGATGTTTCGATATTATCAAGTTCCACATTACAACATCGTATTTACAACTACGGACAAGAGCCGCTAACAATTCATCAATTGCAATTTTCAAATACGTTTTTCAAAAGCAGTCAACTACTTCCGGTAACTATTCAATCCTACAATTATTTTGACTTGCCAATTGAATTTGCAAAGAATATAGAGGGGACAACGAACGGAACACTTAAAATTTTCAGCAATGACCCTACTAATACTCCGTTTTCAGTTCAATTAAGCGGTAATGCATTTATTCCAAATTATTTGCTTATAAATACACAAAACTACTACCGTGGTGAAAATAAACAGTTGGCAGTTGAAGTTGAGAATGAAGAACCTTTTGTTGCATTGCAGTTTGATTTAAGTTATCCAATTGGATTTACTCCCGATTTAAATGCAATTACGCTGACTAACCGTAAACAAGATCACGTTTTGTCTGCTATTACATTATCAAATACGAGCTTGCGTATTTTAGTTTATAGTCCCGGACAAAAACCATTTTTAGGCAAATTTGGTTCGATTGTAAATATACCTTTCAAGGCTGAAACAAATTTATCGTATGGAACGTACAATTTGACTTTCAATAATACTTTGATAAGTAATTTGAATTCTGAGAACATATTATATGCTTCAAGAGATGGAATTTTAAATATAACGTTATCAACTGGACTTGAATCGGATATCAACAATTCAGGTATTCAGTTATTTCCAAATCCAACTTCAGACAATTTACAGGTTACAGGTTTAGGCGGTAGTGCTATTTTTAAACTTATAGATATTAGTGGAAAGGAGATAATTATAAAACAAGTAACAAACAATGAATCTGTTTCAATAAGCAATCTTCCAAAAGGTTTATATTTAGTGAAGCTAATCACCAAACATGGAATAATTGAAAAGAAAATACTAAGAAATTAAAAAGACTAAACGCCCAAAAAGCAAAAAAAGCCACAGCAAGCTTGTATCTATTTTCAATTGTCTTGCAGTGGCTTTTATCGCTTTTTGATAATAGGCAGAGCGGTCACAGTACATTGGTTTTAGCTTTACGGCTAAGAAAAAAAGAAGCCGATAAAACTAAAACCAATGCACTGTAAGTTAATAATTGGCGGATATGGGTTTGTTGGTGGATTATGTATGATTGTAAACTGCAAGTTTTAAAATGGATAAAATGCACGTCTAAATGCTATATTTGCCAATTTATTGCAAATAACAGAATTAATAATGCAGTTTATCAAATTTAGTTGTATATTTGCATCGTAAATACAACTATAAAAAGATAAGATTATGATAAAAGAATTTAGTTTTGGGAATTATCGGTCGTTCAAGGAAATCCAATCTTTGAATATGACTGCTTCAAAAATTAATGAGCTTACTGAGAATAATATAATTGTACTCAATGAAAAGCAATCTTTGCTTAAAAGCAAGGCCATTTATGGAGCAAATGCAAGCGGTAAAAGCAATATCGTAAAAGCTCTTGTGAGCTTCATTAAGATAATTAAAAATTCAGTCAAAGATGAAAAAGTACTTGACTTGATTGAGAATTTCAAATTATCAGTTGATACAGACAATGAACCCTCCTTTTTTCAATTAATATTCGAAATAAATAAAATTCAATTCAGATATGGGTTTGAAGTTACTGACAAAGTAATTAAAAGCGAATGGTTGTTTGGTGTACCAAACGAACGGGAAGTTTGCTATTTTGTAAGAGAGAATAATACTATTAACGATATTAGTAAGTTACATTTTGAAGAAGGTCATAAACTTTTATCAATTTACAATGACAGCGAAGGTGAAAATGAAGTATTTAGAAGCAATTCTTTGTTTTTATCAGCCGTTGCTGCCATGAATGGAAAATTATCTAAGCAAATCTCAAACGCAATTTCTTCAATTACAGTACTTAGTGGATTGCAAGACAAACAGTTATATAACATTTCCGGCACGAACCTGAGAAATGAAGAAACAAAGAATAAAATCACTGATTTTCTGAAAATTGCAGATGTTGGGATTAATTCATTGGATATAATTGAGGTGGCAAATGACGAATTGATTAAAGATGCTCCTGCTGAACTAATCAAGAAATTAGAACAAGGAAATAAAATTGGTTTAGTTATTTCGACACACGATAAATTCAATTCAGACAAAGAAAAAATTGGAGAAGCGAACCTACAATTTTTATCTTCGCAGTCTGAAGGCACATTAAAAATGTTTGAAATTAGTTCATTTCTTATTCAAGCAATCGAAAATGGAGAGACATTGGTCATTGATGAATTTGATGCAAGATTACACCCATTAATCTCTAAAAAAATTGTCGAATTATTTAATTCACAAGGAAATAGTTCGGCTCAATTAATTTTTATAACCCATGATACCAATTTGTTATCGGCAGATTTGTTGAGACGTGACCAAATTGATTTTGTAGAAAAAGATAAATACGGTGAAAGTCATTTGTACTCATTGGTACAATTTAAAGGCATAAGGAACTCAGCTTCTTTCGAGAAGGATTATATTAAAGGGAAATATGGTGCAATTCCATTTTTAGGCGATTTTAATCAACTCTTTAAAACTGAGAAAGATGCCTAAGAAACAAACCTATATAAAAAAGACAGATTTAAAAGGTCAAAAACCTTGGTTGAAGAAAGTAAACGCTTCGGAATATAAAGTTGAAACAGTAGTTCCAAACAAGACAATTCTAATTGTTTGCGAAGGACAAACCGAAGAATTGTATTTCAAGTCATTTCTTGTTTCGACCTTGACAGTTAAGTTGTTTTCATTGGGACAATCCAAACTCCAATTAGTTGAAAACACGGAAAGAATTCAACAAATTGAGCAATGTGATGAGGTTTGGTGTGTTTTTGATTTGGACATAAAGCTTGATGTAGCTAACTGTATTCCCGACTTTGATAATTCCATTGCCAAAGCAAAAGAGTTGGGCTATAATGTAGCTTATTCGAACGATGCGTTTGAGTTGTGGTTTTATTTACATTACCAATACACAGACAATGAGAATCATAGAACATTCTATTATGAGCAACTAAGTAAGTTCTGGGGTATTAATTACGAGAAAGTTGGCAAAAAATGGAAATTCTGTACAGAGAATTATAAACGCTTGCAAGACGACCAACGAGCAGACCAAAAAGAGGCAATAAACAGAGCAGAGAAACTGTTTTTGGCAAAACAGGAACTGCAATATCACAAGCAAAATCCAGTGACACTTGTATATGAACTGGTTAAAGTGCTGAATGAAAACTTGAAGAAATAAAACATTTCAGTTCTTAATGACTCGACAGT
>CAZEEN010000028.1:0-24200 GCA_964511115.1 uncultured Paludibacter sp.
GGTGGTGTGGTTATTTCGGAAGAAAAAGGTATTACTCTCGACCAAGCTACATTGGAAATGTTGGGTACTGCCGAAAAAATTACAGTAAACAAAGATAATACGGTGATTGTAAACGGTGCCGGTGCAAAAGAAAATATTGCTAACCGTGTAGCTCAGATTAAATCGCAAATTGCGACTACCACTTCGGATTACGACCGCGAAAAACTACAGGAACGTTTGGCTAAATTGTCCGGCGGTGTGGCTGTGCTTTACGTTGGTGCTGCTTCGGAAGTAGAAATGAAAGAGAAAAAAGACCGCGTTGACGATGCATTGAGTGCAACTCGTGCTGCTATCGAAGAAGGTATTGTTCCTGGCGGTGGTGTGGCTTATATTCGTGCAATTGACGGTCTTACAGGCTTAAAAGCTGCTAACGACGACGAAGCAATTGGTATGGATATTATTAAACGTGCCATCGAAGAACCTTTACGTCAGATTGTATTTAATGCAGGAAAAGAAGGCGCTGTGGTAGTTCAGAAAGTACGCGAAGGCAAAGATGACTTTGGTTACAATGCCCGCACGGATGTGTACGAAAACTTCTTCGCTGCCGGTGTGGTTGACCCCGCTAAAGTTTGTCGCGTTGCGTTGGAAAATGCCGCTTCTATTGCAGGAATGTTCCTTACAACCGAATGTGTGATTACCGAAAAGAAAGAAGAAAATGCAGCTCCTCAAATGCCTATGGGCGGCGGAATGGGCGGAATGATGTAAAACTATCTTCCTGCAGGCGCAACCCTGTGGACTCTATATATATTTCAGAAACCCTTTGTAACAAAAATGTTGCAAAGGGTTTTTTCTTTATTTCATTATCAATCAATAGTATATTCATCAGTGAACTAAAAATTGAATTAAAATACGCATTTGATTAAAGAAATTTTTCCGTATTGGTTGTTTTATTTCGAAAGAATTTTGTACCTTTGTGGAACTTTTCAAAAAAACGCTACTGTTTTTGTAATCTCCTCAAAAACAAATATATACAAAAAATAGAATTATAAATTAAAACAAAAATCTATGTGGTTAATTGATTCATCAATCGGGCGAAAGCTCATTATGAGTATTACAGGGGTTTTCCTTGTATTATTTCTGATTTTTCACGGCACAATGAATTTCGTTGTGTTATTTTCAGCCGATGCTTACAATATGATTTGTGAGTTTCTGGGTGCCAAATGGTATGCTTTAGTTGCTACCAAAATATTGGCAATTGGTTTTGTAGTGCATATTGTTTATGCCATTTACCTGTCTTTTCAAAACCGAAAAGCACGTGGTGTTCAAAGTTATGCGGTAACTAAAACACAAAAGGGGGTAAGCAAAGCTTCGCAAAACATGCTTATTTTAGGAGCAATTGTGTTAGGTTTTACTGCTTTACACTTGTATCAGTTTTGGGCAAAAATGCAGTTGGTTGAAATTAACCACAAATTAGGCTTTCATGTTGAAGAAGGTCTGCTTGCTACAGCAGCCGATGGTGCATTTTGGATTAAATATTATTTTAGTCAACCGTTGTATTCTATACTTTATATTGTATGGTTGGTAGCATTGTGGTCGCACCTTACACATGGTGTTTGGAGTGCATTGCAAACTGTTGGTGCTAGTAATAACGTTTGGTTGCCACGCATCAAAGTTATTTCAAACATACTTTCTACATTAATTATATTGATGTTTATTTCCATCCCTGTTTATTTCTTGTTAGGTTTTAGTATCTAAAATAGTAAATTGTAAATAGTAAAATAGTAAATAAGATTATGGCAAAAAAACAAGATACTACTACGGTAGAAGCACCTCTTATAGATGCTAAAATTCCTGCGGGACCATTGGCAGAAAAATGGAGCAATTACAAAGCACATCAAAAATTAGTAAACCCTGCCAACAAGCGTCGTCTCGACATTATTGTTGTTGGAACAGGTTTGGCAGGAGCTTCGGCAGCAGCTTCGTTGGCTGAACTCGGTTTTAATGTATTGAACTTCTGTATTCAGGATTCTCCTCGTCGCGCACACTCAATTGCAGCACAGGGAGGTATTAATGCAGCAAAAAATTATCAAAATGACGGTGACTCGGTTTACCGTTTGTTTTACGATACTATTAAAGGTGGCGATTATCGTGCTCGCGAAGCCAATGTACATCGTTTAGCTGAGGTTTCGAATAGCATTATCGACCAATGTGTGGCACAAGGTGTTCCTTTTGCCCGCGAATACGGTGGCTTATTGGATAACCGTTCGTTTGGTGGAGCTCAGGTTTCGCGTACTTTTTATGCAAAAGGTCAAACCGGTCAGCAATTGTTGCTCGGAGCTTATTCGGCTCTAAGCCGTCAAGTAGGTGCTGGAGCTGTAAAATTATATGCCCGTCATGAAATGCTCGACGTAGTTGTTGTTGATGGTCGTGCACGTGGAATTATTGCTCGTAACTTGGTTACAGGTAAAGTGGAACGTTTTTCGGCTCATGCTGTAGTTGTTGGCTCAGGTGGTTATGGAAATGCTTTTTTCCTTTCTACAAACGCAATGACTTCGAATGCTTCGGCAGCCATTCAGATGTATAAAAAAGGCGCTTATTTTGCAAACCCTGCTTATGCGCAAATTCACCCTACATGTGTGCCAGTTCATGGCGATTATCAATCGAAATTAACCTTGATGTCCGAATCGCTTCGTAACGATGGTCGTATCTGGGTTCCAAAGAAAAAAGAAGATGCTGAAGCAATTCGTGCCGGCAAACTCAAACCAACCGATTTAAAAGAAGACGAACGCGATTATTATTTGGAGCGTCGTTATCCTGCTTTCGGTAACCTTGTTCCTCGTGATGTAGCTTCGCGCGCTGCCAAAGAACGTTGCGATGCTGGTTTTGGTGTTGGAAACACTGGTTTGGCTGTTTATCTTGATTTTTCGTCGTCGATTGAACGCTTAGGCGAAGATACTATACGTGCACGTTACGGAAACTTATTCCAGATGTACGAAAAAATTGTAGACGACAATCCTTATAAAACACCGATGATGATTTATCCTGCTATCCATTATACAATGGGTGGAGTTTGGGTTGATTACGAACTACAAACGTCGATAAAGGGACTTTTCTGTATTGGTGAAGCTAACTTCTCCGATCATGGTGCAAATCGCTTGGGAGCTTCGGCATTGATGCAGGGATTGGCCGATGGATATTTCGTATTACCATATACTATTCAAAATTATTTAGCCGATCAAATTCAGGTGCCACGTTTGAGTACTGAATCTCCCGAATTTACCGAAGCAGAAAAAGCTATCAAAACAAAGGTTGAGAAAATCATGAAAATTCAGGGCGATCGCACAGTGGATTCTATTCACCGCGAACTTGGGTTGGTAATGTGGGATTTTGTAGGTATGGGACGCACCAAAGAAGGTTTGGAACATGCATTGGAACGTATCAAAGAAATTCGCAAAACATTCTGGACCAAAGTATATGTACCAGGGCAGAGTGCCGATATGAATGTGGAACTTGAAAAAGCATTGCGTGTTGCCGACTTTATCGAAATTGGCGATTTGATGGCTCGCGATGCATTGATGCGTGAGGAATCGTGTGGTGGTCACTTCCGCGAGGAATACCAAACTCCGGATGGCGAAGCGCTTCGTAACGATGAAGAATTTTCTTTTGCTTCGTGCTGGAAATTCAATGGCGATGGCGAAGACCCAACGCTTCTTAAAGAACCACTTGTATATGAATTTGTGAAACGTCAACAACGTAATTATAAAGCGTAATCCCATGGAAAAAAGTATAAATATAACCCTAAAAGTTTGGCGTCAGGCCGGTCCGAAAGTTAAAGGAGAATTTGTTTCCTACAAAATGGACAATGTATCGACCGATAGTTCGTTTCTCGAAATGTTGGACGTTTTGAATGAGCGTTTGGTAAAAGAACGCAAAGAACCAATTGCATTTGATCACGATTGTCGCGAAGGTATTTGCGGAATGTGTAGCTTGTATATCAATGGTCATCCACACGGAAAAGATGGTGAAACAACTACCTGTCAGTTGCACATGCGTCGTTTCAATACCGGGGAAACAATTACGGTTGAACCTTGGCGTTCGGCTGCTTTCCCGGTAATTAAAGATTTGGTTGTTGACCGCAGCTCGTACGATAAAATTATTCAGGCAGGTGGTTATGTATCGGTTAATACCGGAGGTGTACCTGATGGTAATGCTATTCCAATTTCAAAAATTGATGCCGACGAAGCTATGGATGCAGCCTCGTGTATTGGTTGTGGAGCTTGTGCTGCTGCTTGTAAAAACGGATCGGCTATGCTTTTTGTAGCTGCTAAAGTTAGTCAGTTGGCATTGTTACCACAAGGTCGTATTGAGCGTGCTGCTCGCGCCAAAGCTATGGTAATGAAAATGGACGAACTTGGATTTGGTAATTGTACCAACACAGGAGCTTGCGAAGCAGAATGTCCGAAAGCCATTTCGATATCGCACATTGCCCGCTTAAACCGCGAGTACTTAAGTGCTAAATTCAAAGACTAATAATTAGTAAATAATTAAAGGCTTTACTACAATTTGATAAAAAACGAGGCTGTCATTAAATTATGACAGCCTCGTTTGATTTATGGGGGTAAATGATTTATTGATGCTCGGGACGCAGTAGGTCATTTACTGTTTTAACCGGATTGAATGTTTCGATAGGAACTTCTACAAATACTGTATTCCAATCGCTCATAGCGCCGTTCCAAAGTCCGGGTAGTTCCAACGCTTTCAGCTCTTTTCCGTTTTTCGATTTTAACGAAATAAAGCCGGTTTGTTTGTCCACATAATTCAATAAATTGAATTTTTCACCTTTGTAGTTTTTTACACCACATACCAAATCCACCGGATTAAAATGTGTTGATTGCAACATTTTGGCCTTTTCTTCGGGATTCGAAACATCAATTTGTGAACTTTCGAGTATTTGGGTTGAAATTGTGCCATCTTGATTTACAGTAAGGAAAGGCCCACCTCCGGGTTCGCCCGTGTTTTTTACCATTCCACATACACGTATAGGTCGGTTCAGTTTCGACAATAAATAAGCCTTAACTTCTTCGGTTGTTAAATCCTTCAAGACAGGATTGTAGTTATTCAATTCTTTTTCGCAGAAATGAATAATTTCGACTAACATAGCGTCGCTAATATTTTCGTTTTTGAGCTTGCGTACATATTCGAAAGCCTTCAGTTGGAGATGAACCAACATTCCTGCTATTACTTTTTTGAAAATTACAGTCTGGTTTTTAAGCGAATCGGGAACTACATTGTCAATGTTTTTTACAAAAATAATATCCGCATTCAAATCGTTCAGATTTTCAATAAGCGCACCATGACCACCCGGACGGAAAAGTAGTTTGCCGTTTTCGCGGAAAGGTTGGTTGTTTTCATCAGCTGCAATTGTGTCGGTCGACGTTTTTTGTTCCGAAAAGTTGATATTGAATTTTTTACCCAATGAATTTTCGAAAGTAGCTAACGATTCTTTCACATGATCCTCGAATAATTGTCGATGTTCGGTCGATACAGTAAAATGGATATTTACCTGATTTGATGTGTTTGAAGCATACATAGCTCCTTCCACTAAATGTTCTTGTAGCGAAGTGCGTTTTGCATCAGGATATGCATGGAATAGGAGTAGACCTTTTGGTAAAGCGCCATAGTTTAATCCATTGTTATTCAGTAAGTTCTCAACTATTTCTTTAGTTTTTCCTTCTGCAATAAGGGCATCAATATTTTTTCCATTATTGGTGATGCAAACTTGATTTAATGCTTCGTAAAATGCGAATTTTTTAATTTCATCGAAAAATTTCAGTTCAGCAGGTTTTGTTGGTGCATTATAATCAGCATCTATGTATTCGAATAAATCTTTAAACATACGACTAGCAGCCCCCGAAGCTGGAACAAATTTCAGAATGGACGCATTCCCTTTCAAATAATTATCCCATTTGTCGAGTAGGTTAATCATTTTGTCGTGTTCTACAATTACGATTCCGTTTTCGGGCGAAGCAGGGTTAATGATTTTCAGATAGGGGAATCCAGTTGCGAAACTTTGCAGTTGTTCCGATATTTGTATTTCGGAAATTCCCTTTTCGTTAATTTGTTGCAAGTCGGTAGATGTAAGCATAATATTTAAAGGTTTTTTATGTAATTTTCGAATAACGCTATCACGCTTCACCACCACCAAAACCCATAGGCATAGGAGCTACAAATGGATTATCAGCAATTTTTATTTTGCCATTCTGCGCTTCAAATTTTGAGATATTATCCTGTAGTGCAAACATTAACCGTTTGGCATGTTCGGGCGTAAGAATGATGCGCGATTTTACATTTGCTTTGGGTGTGCCAGGCATAATACGAATAAAATCGACTACAAATTCGGATGTTGAATGCGAAATAATGGCTAAGTTCGAATAAATGCCTTCGGCAATATCGGCCGATAGTTCAATATTTAGCTGATTGTCTTGTTCTTCCATGACAGTTTTTTGAATGTTTTAGTATTGTAAATGTTAGCTTTGCAAAGTTACATTTTTTTATTCAAAAAATTGTTGTAAAAATGATACTATTCATTCATTTTCATTAAAAAGCGGGCGGTTCGTCTGGTTTTTTGCGAAAGCATAATGGTTCTTTCCGAAGTTGTTTCAGCAATAATTTGGTCGTTAGTACCGCGAATAGTGAGTAATTCGAGTTCGGTATTGTACGAAACTCGAAATTCATTTGAGAGCTCGTCGAGAGCTGCAGTTAGGTAGCGAGTATTGTCCACACATACCGAAATGCTAATTGCAGAGCTTTGTATTAGCGATATTTTAAGGCGATGTTTATTGAAAACTGCAAAAGCTTTGGACAAACTTTCTTCGAGTACAAACGAAAAATCGCGTGGACGAACAGTTACAAGTACTAAATTTTTACGTAGAATAAGAACAGGCACATCAATGGACTTTTCTACAGTAGCTTTGATGACCGAACCAGCTTCGGTTGGGCTGCCAAACGGACGTACATAAAGTGGAATTCCTTTATTCTCAAGTGGTTTAATTGTTTTTGGATGAATAATTTGAGCACCGCTAAATGCCAATTCTACGGCATCCATATAGGTCAGTTCGGGAATAAGAACTGTGTTTTCGAAAATGCGCGGATCGGCGTTGAGTATTCCGGGCACATCTTTCCATATCGATACACTTTCGGCATCGAGTAAGTTGCCCACAACAGCCGCAGTATAATCTGAGCCCTCGCGACCAAGCGTTGTGGGGTCGCCATTGAGGTTAGAGCCAATAAAACCCTGACCAATGTAGATGCGTTCTCTTTCAAAATTCGCAGCGGCTTTCAGGCGCAAACGTGATTCGTCCATACGCACATTGGCTTCGCGGAAATTACTATCGGTTACCAATAGTTTACGCATATCGAGCCATGTGTTTCCTACACCCGACTCTTGTAAAAATGCCGACACAATACGGGTGGAAATTATTTCGCCATACGACACCAAATGATCATAGCAGCGGTCATAATCGTTGGCAATACCATTGTTTATGTACATCTTTAACTCATCGAAAAGAGGTTTCACAGCCTTCAACCCATTTTCGGGTGTGGAGAATAATTCGCCGATAATTTCTTCGTGATAAAGCTCTACTTCCTGTAATTTTTGCAACGAAGAAGCTTTGTCAGTTTTCATAAAATGTTCCAATACCACTTCCATAGCGTTGGTTGTTTTACCCATAGCAGATACAACAATAAACAAATTGTCTTCAACTCCCGAAACAATACGAACAATATTGCGTATACCTTCGGCCGATTTTACCGATGCACCGCCAAATTTATAAACTTTCATTTTCTTAACTTCTAACTTCTAACTTCTAATTTCTAACTTCAAATTTTAAATAACTCCCTGCGCCAACATGGCTTTGGCTACTTTGAGGAATCCGGCTACGTTTGCACCTTTCATGTAATTGATATAACCGTCATTTTCTTTGCCGTATTTCACACACTGATTGTGAATTTCGTTCATTATCTGATGTAGTTTAGCATCTACTTCGGCTGCAGTCCACGAAATGTGCATGGCGTTTTGGGTCATTTCAAGTCCTGATGTGGCTACACCACCTGCATTTACAGCTTTGCCGGGTCCGTACATTATTTTATGTTTCAGGAATAAATCGATGGC
Source organism: uncultured Paludibacter sp. (assembly GCA_964511115.1). Taxonomy (GTDB): domain Bacteria; phylum Bacteroidota; class Bacteroidia; order Bacteroidales; family Paludibacteraceae; genus Paludibacter. The sequence goes on from CAZEEN010000028.1 coordinate 8,150, forward strand.
TTCGGGCGTACATCCCATATTCGAAATCTCGGCTACACACATCACGCCGTTTTTAATCAATGTTTCGGCATCGACTTCATTCAATTCGTTTTGAGTGGCGCAAGGTAGAGCAATGTCCACTTTTACTTCCCACGGACGGCGGTCGGGCACAAATACTGCTCCAAATTTTTCGGCATAAGGCGATACAATATCGTTGCAAGTTGCCCGTAAGTCGAGCATGTATTCAATTTTCTCACCAGATATTCCAGCTTCATCGTAAATATAACCATCAGGGCCTGAGATAGTAACCACTTTTGCACCTAACTCAGTTGCTTTAAGCGCTGCTCCCCAAGCCACATTTCCGAATCCGGAAATGGCAATTGTTTTGCCGTTCATTTCAATTCCGGCATTTTCGAGCATGTGATGCACAAAATATAAACCACCATAGCCAGTAGCTTCGGGGCGAACGAGCGAACCGCCAAACTCGAGATTTTTACCGGTAAGTACACCCGTGTTTTCGCGCGCCAATTTGCGGTACATGCCGTACATATACGCCACTTCGCGACCACCAACACCAATATCACCCGCAGGAACATCTGTTTCGGGGCCAATGTATTTCCACAATTCGAGCATAAAAGCCTGACAAAATCGCATTACTTCTGCATCCGATTTTCCTTTCGGATTAAAGTCCGAACCGCCTTTTCCACCACCCATAGGCAGCGTTGTAAGTGCATTTTTAAAAATCTGTTCGAATCCCAAGAATTTGAGAATGGAGAGATTTACCGAGGGGTGAAAACGCAAACCGCCTTTGTAGGGCCCAATAGCATTGTTAAACTGTACTCGATAACCAAGATTTACCTGCACATCGCCGCGGTCGTCGACCCAAGGTATTTTAAACGAAAAAATACGGTCGGGCTCAACCAGACGTTCGGCTATTTTGGCTTTTTCAAATTCGGGATGATTGTTATATTCTTCTTCAATAGTCATTAAAACTTCTTTTACTGCCTGAAGATACTCGTATTCGCCAGGGTGTTTGGCTTCGAGTTGTTGAATAAGTTTGTCGATAATCATAATATTGATGTGTTAATGTGATAATTTGTCCCGAAAGCTTTCGGGAGTGATGATTTTTTTATTATTATTGTAAATGGTAAATGAATAAATAGTAAATGATTTATTTGCTTACAGATTGAAAGTGCGAATTATGCAATGTGTTTTTATAGCAAATAGTCTGATATTATGTAAGTTAATTGAATGATTGGAGTCTTTATTGCTTTTATAAACACTGATTTATGTTGATTTAAATGTCATTTTGCTTACATTTCGTTTGCGGTACAATTTTAATACAATTATTTGTAATGAAAAAATATTTTGGGTGTTTTTTTGAAAAAATATGCATTTTATTTGATAATCGAATTTTTCGGAATATATTTGCTACGCGTTATTTGGCTTCACCGTTATTGATGGTTATTATGGCTTTGCCGTTATTGGCTTCGCGTTATTCGGCACTTTGTGCGTTATTAGTGCTTTGCACGTTAGTTTATTTTCGTTATTAAGTCTTTTGTCATTAGACTTTTGACTTTCTATTTTCTTTAGTCAAAATATAAACATGAATACACCTAGTATAAAGAAATTGTATTTTAAAGATACGTCGTTTGCAAATTTGATGAATCATCGTATTTACAACGTATTGTTATTTGCTAGTAAATACGATGCTTTTGTGCTCGAAGAAGATGGACGTATCGACGAGCAGCTTTTTTTCGAATACACATCTCTCAATTTACGCTATCCGCCTCGTTTTACGCTTGTTTCAACGGAAGAAGAGGCCGACGAATTGCTCCGTACACGTACTTTCGAATTGATTATTTCGATGCCGAGTGGCGATAGTATAAATCCTTTTGAATGGGCAAAGAAAGTAAAAATACAATTTGCCGAAATTCCGATTGTGGTGCTTACTCCATTTTCCAAATCAGTTTCGCAACGTATTTCGCACGAGGATTTAAGTGCAGTAGATTATGTGTTCAGTTGGTTGGGTAATACCGATTTGCTGTTGGCAATTATTAAATTATTGGAGGATAAAATGAATGTGGACGAGGATGTGAACTCGGTAGATGTGCAGGTTATTCTTTTTGTCGAAGATTCCATTCGTTTTTATTCATCCATTGTACCTCAGCTATTTAAGTTTGTGTTTAAGCAGTCGCGCTCGTTTATGACAGAGGCGCTCAACGAACACGAGCAAATGTTACGAATGCGTGGACGACCAAAAATTTTGCTTGCCCGTAATTACGAAGAGGCGAAAGCATTGTACGACAAGTATAAAAACAATATGTTGGGTGTAATAACAGATGTGAGTTATTTTCAGAATGGTAAAAAAAATAGGAAGGCTGGAATTGAACTAAGTCGCTATATTCGGAGTATCGACAAACTGATACCAATTATTGTTGAATCGACTGAGGATGAGAATAAATCCGGTGCTGAGGAGGTTCAGGCTGCTTTTATAAATAAGTTGTCGAAGACTTTCAATATCGAATTGCGCGAAAAGATTATCAATAACTTTGGTTTTGGCGATTTTGTATTTATTAATCCCGAAACGGGTGAGGAGGAAGCGCGTGTTGAAAACTTACGTGGTTTACAGGAACTGATTTTTAAAATTAGCGATGCAACGTTGTTTTATCATGTTTCGCGCAATGATGTTTCGCGTTGGTTGTATTCCAGAGCCATGTTTCCGTTGGCTGAGTTTTTGAAAAACATTAGTGTCGAAAATTATGCTGGAGGCGATATGAGCAAGGTACGTCAAATAATTTTTGAGGCCATTGTAAATTATCGGAAAGTGAAGAACCGTGGTGTAGTTGCTGTTTTTCAGCGCGATAGATTCGACCAATATTCAAACTTTGCACGAATAGGAGAGGGGTCGCTTGGTGGTAAAGGACGTGGATTGGCTTTTATCGATGCTATGATAAAGCGAAACGATGCATTCGAAAAATTTGAGAACGTACAAATTGCTATACCAAAAACAGTGGTGCTTTGTACCGATAATTTTTCGGAGTTTATGGAAGCCAATAAGCTCTATCCCATCGCTTTGTCCGACGTATCCGACGAAGAAATTCTGGCTGCATTTTTAAAAGCACATTTGCCAAAACATTTAATTGCCGACTTGCTTACTTTTACAAATGCTATCAATGCACCCATTGCTGTTCGTTCGTCTAGTTTGCTAGAAGACTCACATTATCAGCCATTTGCAGGTATTTATGCAACTTATATGGTTCCTTTCAATAGCACAAGCAAAACGCAGATGTTGTTAATGATTACTGAGGCCATCAAAGCTGTGTATGCATCGGTTTTTTACCGCGATAGTAAAGCGTACATGACGGCTACCAAAAATGTGATTGACGAAGAAAAAATGGCCATTGTACTACAGGAAATTTGCGGAGAAGCACATGGAAAACGCTATTATCCTTCGTTTTCGGGAGTAGTTCGTTCGCTCAATTATTACCCTATAGGGGCAGAGCAGCCCGAAGATGGAATTGCTAATGTGGCACTTGGCTTGGGGAAATATATAATGGACGGTGGACTTTCACTTCGGTTTTCGCCCGCATATCCGCATAATGCATTGCAAACAAGTACCTTGGAGTTGACGTTGAAAGAAACACAATCGTATTTCAATGCACTCGATTTGTGCGAAACTTGTTTTGTACCTAAAGTAGAAGATGGTTTTAATATCCTCAAATTATCCATTCAAGAAGCCGAAAAAGATGGCACGTTGAAATTCCTTGCGTCTACCTACGATGTTTACAATGAATCAATTAGCGATGGTATTTACGAAGGTCGTAAGCTGATTACTTTTGCGAATATTCTGAAACACGATGTATTTCCATTGGCATCGGTGCTTAAGACCATTATGCAAATTTCACAAAATGAAATGGGACGCCCCATTGAGATTGAATTTGCTGTAAATTTGGATTACAAAACCGGTAAACAACATAGTTTTTACATGTTGCAAATTCGCCCTATTGTGGATACAAAAGAGGTGATAAACGAAAATATTGGCGCAATTAACACAAATGACACGATAATTTCGAGCAAAAATGCATTGGGTCATGGCATTGTGAACGATATTTTTGATATCGTGTATGTGCGCCCCGAAGCATTCAAGGCGACTACTAATGAGCGTGTTGCAGCCGAAATTGATAAAATAAATCGCCAACTCATGTCCGAAAACCGCAATTATATTTTGGTTGGTCCTGGTAGATGGGGTTCTAGTGACCCTTGGCTTGGCATACCCGTAAAATGGTCGAATATATGCAATGCTCGCATAATTGTGGAGTCTGGATTATCACATTACCGAGTTGACCCAAGTCAGGGAACACATTTCTTCCAAAATCTGACTTCGCTAGGTGTAGCATATTTTACCATTAATCCGTTTCAGAACGATGGACATTTTGATGTGGACTATTTGAACCAACAAGAAGCAATTACCGAAAACGAATTAGTACGACATGTTCGTTTCGAAGTTCCAATTGTTGCAAAAATTGATGGAAGGAAGAATGTAGGAGTTGTTTTGAAAGGTAGAAAGTAGAAAGGTAGAAATTAGAAGGTAGAAATTAGAAAATTAGAAATTAACGCAAAACATGAAACACGAAACGCGAAACACGAAACAACCTAACCTTCCACAGGTTTATCGGGTGTTGATAGTGTTAATTGCATAAACGAAGCATTAAGCCATTTCCCAAATTTATAACCCACTTCATTGAATGTGCCCACATTTTTGAAGCCAAATGATTCATGCAGACCAATGCTAATCGCGTTTTCGGCATCAATTACACCAATGATACAATGATATTGTTGCCGCTTGGCATGCTCAATTATCTCCGCCAAAAGTATTTTCCCTAATCCACGTCCACGATAATCACGATGGACGTAAAGCGAATTTTCGATGGTATATTTATATGCCGGACGAATACGAAATTGCCCGTACGACCCAAAACCCATTAGCTGCCCGTTATCGTCAACCAATCCAATAACGGGGAAGTTGTGCAGCCGTTTGGTTTCGAACCATATACGCATAGTTTCCATTGTCCACGGATTGTAATCGTAAAGTGCGGTCGTGTTTAAAATGGCGTCGTTAAAAATTTCGAGTATTTGTGCTGCGTGTTCTTCTGTACAGTTTATAATCTTCATATTAATTGCTCAATATTACTGATTTATTTTTTACCAACATACAAATCGTGTAATTCTTTCGCTTTTTGCAAACAGCGCGGATTTTTTTTGTCGATTAAGCGTGAGTCAACTTTTGGTATTTTTACGATTGTTCCTGGCGTGATGCGGTCTGGGTGAACAATATTGTCACGATTCGCTTCGTAAATATAAACCCAAAACTCTTTTTTGCCGTAATAGTGTTGGGCTATATTGGTTAATCGTGTTCCTTCAGTAATTTCTTCTTCACCCAAAAACTCTTTGTATTCACGTCGGCTATTGAACAGTTGTTGCAAACTATCAATAGGCTCCGAAGGTTGCTGCTCCATTGTTTGCTCAGGTTCAGGTTCAGTTACCGAATCGGGCAAGGTAATTTTACCTGTTGATTCGTTCTTGATTGAGTCATTTTCCGGCGTCTTTTTATCGCTTGTAAACCACCCTTTTACTGAGTCAGAATAATCACTCAATTTTTGTCGGTTAGTTTCCGAAAATAGTTCATATTGTACCCAGCAACGTATACACGACGATGAGAAATAGGCTGCATATATTCCACCTCCAATGATTAGTAAAACAATTACTAATCCAATAAAAAAACGTAAACCTTTGCGTTTTTTCTTTGGTCCCAATATAAAAGGTTCAACAGTTTTATTCTCAGTTTCAATTTCTTCAATAGGATTCTCGACAGCTTTTGCAGGTTTACGATGTGCTTTTTTTGTCGATTTTACGAGTGGAATTTCATCCTCTATTACCTCTTCTTCTTCGGGGAGCGCAACTTGTTGTTCAATTTCAATTTCAATTTCGGCTTCGGGTTCTGGTTGCGGAATGATTTCAATAATTTCAGGTTCCGTTGCAATGATTTCTGCTATTGTCTGTTGCGCTTTTTGTGCTTCTGTGGCTTTCGAATTATTTTCTTCCTCCTCGTCAATCAATATAATTTCGTAATCTGGAATGTCCAATTTTTTATCTTCGGTGGCCTCAATAATAGGAACTTGCACAACTTCTTTTTGTGCCGAAAGTGCATTTATTTCGGATAAAATATCTCTAATTTCGGATGCCTGTTCCGTTAAATTACGCAGAGTTTCGGGAGTTTGAATAATGGGTTTCTCAACTTCAAACGATGGCACTTCCTGTCCGTCGAGTTCAACGGGGTCCAAATGTGAATAAGGCTCATTCACAGCCTCTTTTAAATCAGCATCTGGCGTAAAACTAACTTTGTTGTAACCTTCGATGGTAAAAACTTCGCCGGTTTGCACGTTAACGCTTTTGCGTGGCTCGTTCCATTGCATTTTGAAGGTTCCCAGATTTTTGATTTTCACGGGCTCGCCTTTCAACAGTGTTTCTTCAATTTCGGCAAATAGCGATTTCAGAAACTCCTCAGCAACTCGTTTACTTACCGATAGTTTGGCTGCTATTTGTTCAACCATTTCCTGCGATGATATTTTGTCCTTGCTCATAGCTTTATATCATTTAGTTTTTCTTTCAGAATTGTACTTTGTTTAAAATTAACCACTAATTTTGGTGGAACAAGTGTTCGAATTTGTGTTGCAGGATGAACAGAAAGTCGTTCTTCCTTTTTACGTACCTCAAAACTACCAAAACTTTGAATGCCAACTACAATGCCATTTAACAACTGCTCTTTTAAAATATTTACAGTTGTATCGAGCATTTTTTCAGCTTCAGGTTTCGATATGTTGTTCCGTTCAGCTAGTTTCGCAATTAGTTCTTTGTGATTCATAATTCGTAATTTCTTACTTTATTTGGCATATAAATCAAAATCGGTAGTGTCAATTATTTCAGCTAAATAAAATTCGCCGATTTTCACTCCTTCAGTTGATAAGGGAATTAATACCTCCGGGTCAACTTCGGGCGAATCGAACTCGGTTCGGCCAACAAAGTTTTCACCTTCCACACGGTCAACCATAACTTTTAGCTTTTTACCAATTTTTGACTGATTGATAGTGCCCGAAATGCCTTGTTGTAAGGCCATTATTTCATTAAAACGCTCTTGTTTTACTTCTTCTGGAATTGTATCTTTGTACGCTTCGTATGCATACGTGCCTTCCTCGTGCGAATATGTAAATGCTCCAAGTCGCTCAAACTTTGCAAATGTAAGAAATTCTTTTAATTCCTCCATATCCTGCTCTGTTTCTCCGGGATGTCCAATTATCATTGTTGTACGTAAATGTATGCCAGGCACCTCGTCGCGAATTCGTTTTATTAGTTCGTAGGTTTGCTCTTTTGTGATTTTGCGGCGCATAATAGTCAGCATCTTGTCGCTGATGTGTTGCAATGCAATGTCGAGGTATTTACAAACATTGTCGCGCTCACGCATCACACGTAAAATATCATACGGAAACTGTGCAGGATAAGCATAATGCAAACGCAACCATTCCACACCCGGAATATCCGATAGACGTTCCACCAATTCAGGAAGTTTCAACGCCTTGTATTTGTCCAGCCCATACGACGATAAATCCTGTGCAATTAAATGAAATTCCTTTACGCCCTGCGCTACTAAATTTTTTACTTCCGTTTCAATATCTTCGATAGGGCGGGAGCGATGTTTGCCGGTAATAAGCGGGATTGCACAATACGAACACATACGATTGCAACCTTCCGAAATTTTAAGGTATGCATAATGCTTCGGCGTTGTTAGCGAACGTTCGAGGCGCAAATCGGCACGATATTCTTGTCCTAAATCGGTTAGAATATTGGTATAATTAAATTTGCCGTAATATTTATCCACTTCGGGAATTTCGGCTTGCAATTCTTTTAAATAACGTTCGGATAAACAACCCATCACAAAGAGTTTATCCAACTTTTTCTTTTTTTTACGGTCGGCAAATTGAAGAATGGTATTAATGCTTTCTTCTTTTGCATCACCAATAAAACCGCAAGTGTTGATAATTACAATATCGCCATCGGGCTTTTCGGCATCGTGACGCACTTTGTAACCCAACGCATCAAATTGACGCATCAATTGTTCCGAATCAACTAGATTCTTTGAGCAACCTAACGTTACCACATCAACAGTTCCTTTTGTATTTTTAGTTTTCGACATTCAAATAATAACCAAATATAATTGTGTTTTTGATTTGTGTAAATTTGCGATATTTGCATTCCTCTAATGTATATATGAGCATCAACTAAACAACGATTCCACAAACTCTTTTCGGTCAAATACCTGTAAGTGTTCCATGCCTTCGCCTAAGCCAATGTATTTTACGGGTATTTTAAACTGGTCGGAAATGCCTATCACAACGCCTCCCTTGGCTGTTCCGTCTAATTTGGTAATAGCTAAAGCGTTTACGTCGGTTGCCAACGTAAATTGTTTGGCTTGCTCAAATGCGTTTTGTCCGGTTGAACCGTCGAGTACCAATAAAACTTCGTGTGGTGCATCTGGAACGATTTTTTGCATTACATTTTTAATTTTTGTAAGCTCGTTCATTAAGTTTACTTTGTTGTGAAGTCGACCGGCAGTATCAATAATCACCACATCGGCATTATTTGCTTTGGCCGAAGCTAATGTGTCAAAAGCAACTGAGGCAGGGTCGGAACCCATCTTTTGCTTAATTACAGGCACGCCAACGCGTTCACCCCATATTACCAACTGTTCTACAGCAGCAGCTCTAAAAGTATCAGCAGCTCCGAGATAAACTTTTTTGCCGGCTTTAGTAAATTGATGTGCTAGCTTACCAATAGTTGTCGTTTTTCCCACGCCGTTCACGCCAACAACCATAATTACGTAAGGCGTGTGTGGCAATTCGCTGTCGAAATCTATCGGCATATCCGAGTTGTTCTCAGCGAGCAAAGCCGCTATCTCTTCCTTTAGTATAACATTAAGTTCGGTGGTGTTTACAAATTTATCGCGCGAAACACGTTCTTCGATGCGTTTAATAATGCGTAAAGTAGTTTCAACTCCTACATCCGAAGTGATTAAAACCTCTTCGAGGTTGTCGAGGACTTCATCGTCGACCTTCGATTTGCCGGCTACGGCGCGTGATATTTTGGAAAAAACACTCTCTTTGGTTTTCGATAAACCCTGGTCGAGTGTTTCTTTCTTTTCTTTATTGAAAAAATTAAAAAATCCCATTTCTTGTCTTTGTTCTTTACTCTCGGTTCTAATGTCTTATTTTATTGCTACAAAGTTAATTCATTTTTCTGAGTTAACCACAAAAAAACCTCTCATTTGAATTCAAATGAGAGGTTTTTTTATACTATAATCTTAAAGTATACAATTATTTAGCGAAATAATCTTTTACTTTATCGTTGTGTACAATTTCTTCTTGAAAAATATATGCTCCGGTTTTAGGTGATTTCACCATTTTAATAACCTTTGCATACGCACGACCTTCTCCGCTCTGGAGAGATGCTACCGCTTTCTTTGCCATGGTTCAAATATTATTTAATTTCTTTATGTACAGTTACTTTTTTCAATATAGGGTTGTATTTTTTCAACTCCATACGTGCAGGTGTGTTTTTACGATTCTTCATCGTAATATAACGCGATGTTCCTGGCATACCGCTTTCTTTATGCTCTGTGCATTCTAGGATAACCTGAATGCGTGCTTCTTTTGATTTCTTAGCCATAGTGTGTTCTCCTCGTTATGCGTATAAATAACCTTTTTCGGCAGCTTTCTTTATGGCTGCATCCAATCCAACTTTGTTGATAGTGCGTAAACCGGAAGCCGATAATTTCAGGCTAATCCAAGTGTCCTGTTCTACCCAATAGAACTTTTTGGTAAACAAGTTCACATCAAACGTGCGTTTTGTGCGGCGTTTAGAGTGCGATACATTGTTGCCTACCATTGCTTTTTTTCCGGTAATCTGACAAATTTTTGACATTTCAGTATATCTTATTTTATGTATTTATTTTTTCTCAAAAACAGTGCGCAAAATTACACTAAATTTTTCAAACCAACAAGCATTTTTTGCTTTTATTTCTACAATTATTTCTGAAAACCCGCTGATTGAGCGTAAGTTTTTGTATTCTAGTGTTTTACTATATTTTTTCGAGTAAAAATAGAAAGGCACTTTGTGTAGTTCGTTCAATATTTTGAATGCGATTGGTACTAAATTGGTACATTCGGCTTGTTGTTTCGTAGGCTGTACTTACCGCAATCCAAACAGTTCCCACGGGTTTTTCCGCAGTTCCACCGCTTGGCCCTGCAATGCCCGATGTAGCTATGGAAACATCACTACGCATTAATTGGCGTACACCATTGGCCATAGCTTCTACTGTTTGGGCACTCACAGCTCCGTGTTGCGATAAAATATCTTCGGGAACATGCAGCACTTGTTGTTTAATTTCGTTGGAATAAGCCACTACTGAGCCCTTAAAATAATCGGAACTGCCTGCAACCTCAGTTATTTTGTGTGCTATATTTCCGCCTGTGCAACTTTCGGCTGTGGCTAAGGTTATTTTTTTGTTTTTCAGCACTTTTCCAACCAAAACTTCCAACAGAATATCTTCGAAAGCCACAATGGCATCGCCCAATATTTCTGAAAGTTGATTCGCTTGTTGATTAATTTCAAACTCCAGTGCTAACTCATTGTCGGAGCTACCGCTAATGCGTAACCGAATAATTCCATAGGTGGGCAAATATGCCAAATGTAGGTATTCGGGCAAATTGTTTTCCCAATCTGCAATTTTGAGTGCTAAAGCCGATTCGGGATAGCCTTTTACAATAATAGTTTTGTGTACAATTGCGGGAGTTTCGAATTTGCTTTGCAAGCGAGGTATAATCTCGGTCGACATGGCATTTTTCATTTCGCTGGGTACTCCAGGCATCGATACTATTACTTTTCCGGCTTTTTCGAACCAAGTTATTGGAGCTGTTCCAACCGGATTTTGAATCACTGTACAGTTTTCCGGAACCATTGCCTGTGAGGCTGTGAGTTCGTTGAGTGCTCGTTGACGGTTTTTAAGTAGCTCTTCAATATTTCGAAGCACTTCTGCGTTGAAAATAAGTTTTGTGTCGAAATATTTGCAGAGCGTCTGTTTGGTAATATCGTCTTTTGTTGGACCAATGCCACCAGTAAATAGAATAATGTCGGCACGAGTTTGAGCATCGTCTAACGCATTGATAATGTGTTGAGCATCGTCGTGAACTGAGGTAATTTGCGCAATTTCGAATCCAGCTTTATTCAGTTCCACAGCCATCCATGCTGAATTGGTATCCACAATTTGCCCAATCAGAATTTCGTCGCCTATCGTAATTATTTCAACTCTAATCATTTTTGTAAAAATTAAGTAAACTCTGAGAAAGAGTAGAACGCAAATTGCGCAAATAAACGCAAATTTATAATCTATTTAAATCAACAAATTTCTTATTTTCTTTTTTTGCGTAAATTTGCGTTATTTGCGTTCAAATGGATTTGATTGACCATTTTCAATTTTTAATTCCTTTGCCGCAATTTCCACCTGATTATACCAATCTTCGCCAAATTTTCGGATAAGTGGTTCTTTCAGAAATTGATATACAGGAACTTTTAGTTTGCTTCCCAACTTTCGGGCACAGCCACAAACATGCCAGCGATGATAATTTACAGCCGTAAAATTGTCGAATTTTTTGGTGCGAACTGGGTATAAATGGCACGAAATAGGTTTATAAAAGTCGGTTTTGCCTTCGCGATAAGCTTTTTCGAGAACGCATTTGCATACTTCCATTTCGTCGTAATAAGTAAATACACATTCAGCGCCATTTACAATCGAAATTGCCAGTTCGCCTTCGCGGTCGATATACGAAATACCCTGTTTCTCAATTACATTTTTTGCATCATCCGATAATTCGTCCCAAACAACAGGAAGCAGATTTTTAATAATTTCAACTTCTTCTTTTAATACCGGCGCACCTTCGTCGCCTTCCACGCAACAAGCACCTTTGCAAATCGCAAGGTCGCATACAAAGCGTTCTTCTAATATATCTAAACTTAATACGGTGTCGTTTATTTGTAGCATGTTTTTAAAAGTTAGAAATTAGAAGTTAGAAATTAGAAGTTAGAAGTTAGAAAATAAGAAATAGTTTTTTAAACTGCCCCCAACCCCTAAAGGGGAGTTATAAAAAGACCATTCGGTACTAATCAACATCCCCTTTAGGGGCTTGGGGCAGTATTTTTTCATCATCACCACATCATCAATCATTCTTCAGTGCTGGCAATCCCCAGTGGTATTTTACGGCTAAAAAGCGCATGGCAATTACCGAGGCGGCCGAAATAGTTTGTGTAATTTCAGTTCGGAAGTCGAACAGTGTGCACATATAAAAAACCAATCCGCCGAATACACAGGCTAATGCATAAATATCTTTGCGGAAAATAAGTGGTTCTTCGTTAATCAGAATATCGCGCATTATGCCGCCAACAGAGCCGGTAATCATGCCCATTACTATCGTTACCCAAAAAGGGAATCCTGCCTCAATGCTTCGTTCGATACCTACCACAACAAATAATCCGAGTCCAATGGTGTCGAAAATGAAAAAAGCATTGTTAAATACTTTCATTTTGTTACCCATGAAAATTACAGCCAGCAATGCAATGCCGGTTATTATGAGATAGGAGGGTTGTTGCATCCAGAATGGGGTAACACCGAGCAGCAAATCGCGCGTTGTGCCACCGCCAATGGCAGTAACCAGCCCAACTACGTATGCCCCAAACCAGTCGAATTTTTTCGCTGATGCCAATCGGATACCACTTATTGCAAAAGCAAAGGTTCCGGCATAGTCAACTATGTTTATGAAGTTCATTTTAAAAACAAAAGCGTATCAAAATATTCTTCTGACACGCTTCTACAATATTTTTTCGAAGTTTTATTTTTTCGGAGCAGCAGGTTGTTCTTTTGCAGCTTCGGGGTTTTCGCCAAATCCTGGAGCTACTACGCCCGGCTCAGCTTGTTTTGCATTTTGGTATTGTTCTTTAATTTCCGATTCGTTAGCAGATACATCTTTTTTGTTAACGGCAACTGTTGCAACCGAAAATACAACTACAAATGCAACTAAAATCCAAGTTCCTTTTTCGAGAAAATCGGTAGTCTTACGAACGCCCATAATTTGATTCGACGATGAAAAACCAGCAGCTAAACCACCACCTTTTGAGTTTTGTACCAAAACCAATAATATCAATAATATCGATGCAATAAGAATTAAAATAGTGAAAAGAGTGTACATATTATGTTCGTTTATTTGTGTTTACGAGTATTTTTTCCAAAAATCGAATTTGGTCTGCAAAGTAAATACTTTTTTTTGGATAAATCAAATTTAATTGATTCAAAATTGCAATTGCTTCGGCAAATTTCTTGTCTTTAATCAACTTTTTAGCATATTCCTCCGTGATTTTATTTTCTGGTTCCAGCTGCCGTTCTTCTATCTGAAAATAATCGGGCGTAGGAATGCGTACAGGATTAATTTTCTCCAAATTACGGTGGCTCGATTCAATATTTGGTTTTGTTTCGACCTTTGTAGTCTCTTGTTTTACCGAAATAGCTTCACGCGCAGCTTTGAGCTTCTCGGCCAAACTCTTTAAACTTTGTTTGGCGTCGCCACCTTGCGATTCTACTTTTTCTATCATGTCGAAATAATTGCCCGAAATGCTTGAATCTCTTTCTATACGCATGGGCTCAGCCAAATGTGCTTTGTCGGGATGCAATAAATAGTATAAGTTGCGACGGTCGGCAGCGTAAATTCCAGCACGTTTCAGATACACTTCGGACTGCAAATCGTTGGTTTGATGCATGGCTTTTGCCAGCAACAAATGCGGATGTGCAAAATAAGGATACTGCTCCGTCATTTCCTTCAGCTCCGCGATTAACTCGGGAGTAAAACCTTCGGGATTTTTTAACAGAGAAATAAAGTTATCTTTCGTCATGTAAAACTGATTTTTGAAATTACCACTTGGCAACTGTTTCGTTGTAAATATTATCGCTTATTTCTTCCATTATTGTTTTCAAAAGTTCGTCCTGCACATCGTTTAGCATCTTCGAACTATCAAAAGTCTGGTACGCGGAATACTTTTTCTCGAAGTCATCCTGCGGATTTTTATTGTTTTTAAAACGCACATTTATTGTAACCGTAAGCTTTGTTTGCGAAGCATAAGTGTCGGCACTAATAGCCATTGGCGTAAGGTAATACTCCGTTATTTCACCTTCGAGAAACATATCGCCACTTTTTTTAAGAACCTGCAAGCGGGTGTTTCGGGTGTAAATGTCGCGCAGCTTTTCCGAAAATTGCTGAGCCAGAGGTGCGTACACCAATTGCGCCGTGTTTGTAAATTCGGCTATGCCTATTGATTTTGTTTTTGTATAATCGATGGATGCACCGTTAAATTTGTACGCAATGGTACAGCCCGAAAACATGGCAACAACCAAAAATACTAGCAATATTTTTATTTTCTTAATTTCCATTTTCTTATTTTCTTACTACTATAATCTATCAGTCAACAAACCGCCCCAAACCCCTAAAGGGGCTTTAAGAAAGACCATTCGGGACTTATTCACATCCCCTTTAGGGGCTTGGGGCAGTATATTGTTTCATTTAATTTCTACCTTCTCTACTCAATCCCATATTCTTTAATCTTCCTATACAAGGTGCGTTCCGAAATTTTTAATTCTTCGGCAGCGGCTTTCCGTTTGCCACGGTATTTATCGAGCGTTTGTTTAATCATTTGTCGCTCCATATCTTCCAATGTTTGGGGCTGTGGAGTCGATTCTACTTCTTGATATTCTTCAGCCACTTCAAAATCATCTGTATTTTCAACTTGTGTGTTATAATTCGTGTTCTCGCGTGGCAATTTTTCTGCAAAAATATCCACAGGAGTCGTAGGTTTAAATGTATCGGCGTGTGCTAAAAAAGAGCCCGAAAACTGACTTTCGGCAGGCGTAGCAACCGTTTTTTGACCGCTCATCATGTCGTGAACAATTTTTTTCAGGTCGTTCATGTCTTTTTTCATATCAAAGAGCACCTGATAAAGTATTTCACGTTCGCTATTGAATGACTTACTATCGTTACCTTGGCGTGAAAATAAGGCCGGCATGCGTTCTAATTCGTTTTCGGGCAAATAGGTGCGTAAAATTTGTGCGTTTATTTCCCGCTGTTGTTCAATAACCGAAATCTGCTCCGTAATATTCTTTAACTGACGAATATTTCCATTCCAATAATAACTCATTAGCAGTCGCTTAGCATCCTCGGTGAGGCGAACTGGCGGCATGCGGTATTTTTCGGCAAAGTCCGAAGCAAATTTGCGAAAAAGTAAAGCAATATCATCTTTTCTGTCGCGTAAAGGTGGAACGCTGATGGGCACTGTGTTGAGTCGGTAAAATAAATCCTCTCGGAATTTACCATCACGCGTAGCTTGGCTCATATTGAGGTTGGTAGCAGCTACTACCCGAACATTTGTTTTTTGAGTTTTCGACGAGCCAACTTTAATAAACTCACCAGCTTCGAGCACGCGAAGCAAGCGCACTTGTGTGGAAAGTGGCAATTCGCCCACTTCGTCTAAAAAGATAGTTCCCCCATCGGCTACTTCGAAATAACCTTTACGGTCGGCAGTTGCTCCTGTAAACGAGCCTTTTTCGTGACCAAAAAGCTCTGAATCAATTGTTCCTTCGGGAATGGCACCGCAGTTAACGGCTATATAAGGCCCGTGTTTACGATGACTATAATTATGAATTATCTGCGGGAAGTTTTCTTTCCCAACACCGCTTTCGCCGGTAATGAGCACCGAAAGGTCGGTGGGCGATACCTGCACAGCAATATCAATAGCACGATTCAATAATTCCGAATTTCCGATAATACCAAATCGTTGCTTTACAGCTTGTATTTCAGATGTTTGCATAGTTTGTAATTTTTGTTGACTGTAATTTTGACATACAACTGACAAAAGTAACAAAAAA
>CAZEEN010000029.1:0-10272 GCA_964511115.1 uncultured Paludibacter sp.
TAGATCGGTTTGTAGGCGTAAAATCCAAAGATTTTTTATTAAAAGCAATGAAGTAATTTACAATTTAATGAAGAAAGTACTAATTCTTGGTGGTGGTTTTGCTGGAGTGGAAACGGCCATTGATTTGCAAAAAAGCAAACTATTTGATGTAACCTTGGTTTCGGACCGCGATTTTTTATTCGTATATCCTATTTCTATTTGGATACCAGTACACGAATTGAAATACGAAAACGCTCAGATTAAATTAGCTGATATTCAAAAAAAACACGGCTTTAAATTGATAATCGACAAAGTTACGGGTATAAATGCAGCTCAAAATACGGTAACATTCGAGAGCCAATCGCTATCGTACGATTATTTGGTAGTGGCTTTTGGTAGTGGAAAAATGCAACCAAAAGGAGTAGAATTCACAACCACTATTTGCGGCCAACCACAACAAACACAGCAACTTCGCGAAAAGTTAGATGCTATAGTAGCAAAAGGAAGTGGCAAAATTGCTATTGGCTTTGGTGGAAATCCGAAAGATAAATCGGCTGTTCGTGGCGGACCCGGATTCGAATTAATGTTTAATATCAACCATTATTTGAGGAAAAAAGGCATTCGCAACAACTTTGAACTTACCATGTTTGCACCAATGGCTGAGCCCGGCGCTCGTATGGGTAAAAATGCCATGAAAGCAATGTCCAAGATGTTTGCTTCGCAAAATATTAAAAGCCATTATGGCAAAAAAATTACCGAATTTGTTGAAGATGGAATTATGTTCGAAGACGAAAGCAAGCTGCAATCGGATTTGACGATGTTTATAGCCGCAGGTGCGGGTGCACCAGTGCTTAAAAACACCGATTTACCACTTTCGGAAGCCGGTTTTGTAAAAATAAACGATTATAATCAGGTTGCAGAATTTCCCAATGTGTTTGCCATTGGCGATGCAGCAGCCTACGAAGGACCTGAATGGACTGCCAAACAAGGACATATTGCCGAAGTGATGGGACGAAATGCAGCTTACAACATTGTACACATAGAAAAAGGCAGTGAGAAACGCAAAGGCTATCAGGCTCATTTGAATATACTTTGCGTAATGGATATGGGCAATGGCGCCGCTTTTGTTTATCGCGATAGCAAAAAAGAAATATTGATTCCAATGCCTATCATTGGACATTGGATGAAACAAGCCTGGGGAAAATATGCCAAATGGAGCAAATTAGGCATCATCGGGCGCTTACCTGGTATGTAAATTTTCAAGAATACTCATTAACTGAGCTTTGGAGTGTACTCCGGCTTGTTTATGAATTACCTGTCCGTTTTTGAATATCATAAGTGTTGGTACACTTTGAATTTGAAAACGGGCAGCCATCATCTGGTTCTGATCCACATCAATTTTTATTACTTTTATACGCTCGCCCATTTCTTCGGCAAGTTGTTTCAAAATTGGCGCTTGCGTTTTGCAGGGTCCACACCACAGAGCATGAAAATCGACTACTACTGGTCGGTTTTCGTTGATAATTGCATCAAAATTTCCTTTCATATTTGTTGTTTTTTATTTGTTTTACTTTCAGTTCTAATTTGACAGATTGGCTTTTAATAAATACTCCGTCCGCGTTCCTATTATTTTTTAATCTATCAAATTAGAATTTCCTTGTTAAACAAAACATGTACCAAAACAGTTTAATTCAATAAGTTGCAAATACAAGCCAAAATGTCAGTTTTCGGTATCTAAACAACGATTCAAATAGTAGAAACGGACATTATTAATAAAAATAATAGTGATATTATAATAATTTATTAGTGATACTATTGTAATTTAAAAATCTTGTCGTATCTTTGCAGCGTCAATGACCCCTAACCCCTAAAGGGGAAAAAATTAGTATTGATAAATAGAAAATTAAAATAATTAAATGAACAATATAGAAAGTATGAAAGAAAATGAAACTAACTTCAACTCCCCTTCAGGGGTTGGGGGTAAAATTGTAATTGTAGGAGGTGTGGCTGCCGGTGCAACTGCCGCAGCCAAAGCCCGTCGAATTTCGCCTGATGCTCAAATAACCATGCTCGAAGCCGGTCCGGATATTTCGTTTGCCAACTGCGGATTGCCGTATTATATTGGTGGTGATATCAAAAGTCGCTCGAAACTGATTCTTCAAAGTCCCGAAAGTTTTAAAGAACAATACAATGTGGATGTACATGTACATACGCTTGTAAGTGCTATCGACAAAGATAATCACGTTATAAAAACGCTTGATACCCGCAGTGGTGAGCAAAAAACGTTTGAATATACCAAATTAATTTTGGCTCAAGGTGGTCGCCCCATAAAACCAACATTGCCCGGAGCTGATTCCAGCCATGTTTTCACATTGTGGACATTGGAAGATATGGATAAAATTGCTTCGTTTATCAACGAGCGAAAACCAAAAACAGCCGTAGTTGTTGGTGGTGGATTTATTGGCTTGGAAATGGTGGAAGCATTGGTAAAACGCGGACTGAAAGTGAATGTGGTAGAAATGATGCCGCACGTAATGGCCATTATGGAAGCCGAAACGGCTGGTTTTATCGAAACAGAAATGTTGTCGTACGGCGTAGGCATACATACAGGTGCTGGAGTAACTGAAATTGGAACCCGAAGCGTGAAATTAGACAATGGCAAAACATTGGAAGCTGATATGGTTTTACTTTCCATTGGTGTTCGACCAACCTTACAATTGGCCAAAGAAACCGGACTCGAAATGGGTGAAGCAGGAGGTTTATTGGTAAACGAATACATGCAAACTTCGGATGCTGATATTTACGGAGCAGGTGATATGGTGGAAATTGAGCATCGTGTAAATGGCAAAAAGGTACGCATTCCATTAGCCGGTCCTGCTAACCGTCAAGGCCGAATTGCTGCTGAAAATGCATTGGGAGGCAAGCATCCCTACAAAGGTTCAATTGGAACTTCTATTGTTCGTGTTTTCGAAGCGGTAGCCGGAACAACCGGACTTTCGCTCAAACAAGCGCGTGCATTGGGCATTGATGCCGATGCCATTGTGGTTCACAAAGAGCATCACACTTCGTATTATCCCGGAGCAGAACAAGTTTCTGTAATGTTGATTTACGATAAAGCTACTGGTGTAATTCTGGGCGGACAAACAGCAGGTTACGAAGGTGCCGACCGTCGGTTGGATGTAATTGCCACGGCAGCTGCTACCAAACTCACTGTAAGCGATTTGGCCGATATTGATTATGCTTACTCGCCACCACTTGGCACTGCCAACGACGCTATAAATATGGCTGCATTTACGGCCGAAAACCGTATGTCAGGTTTTAGCCCATCAGTAACCGTTTCGGAATTAGATGCTTATCTCGAAGGTAAAAATCCAATTTTTATAGATGTGCGCGATATTTTTGCTTACGAAAAATCGCATATCATGGGTGCTATGCATATTCCACTGGAATTGTTGCCCGAAAAACTCGGTTCAATTCCTGCCAATCGTCCTGTAATTGTGTACGACGAAACCGGCAAAAAAGCGCATCAGGCTTTACGCACGTTGATAGGTGCTGGTTTTGCCGATGTTACCAATGTATCGGGTGGTCATGCTTCGTTGCAACGCCAGGCAAGAGCTGTGGGATTCAAGAATTTGAAAATTGAATTATTGGAAATTGAGAAAAAATCTATCGGCAAAAAAGAAAAGGAAGTCGAAGTTGAAGCTGAAAGTGTACAATCGGAAGATTTAACTTCGCCCATAGTTGTGGATGTTCGTACACCGCAAGAATTTCGTTCGGGAGCTGTGCCAAATGCTGTAAATATTCCACTCGATGAATTGATGCAACGTTACGAGGAATTAGGTAATAATGCTGATCGCGAAATTATTGTATATTGTGCTTCGGGAGCACGGTCGGCTTATGCACAACGTATGTTGGCTCAAATTGGCTATAGCAATGTGAAGAACGGTGGAGGTGTAGCCCAAATGATGGCGCAGGCACGTTCGACAAGTCAGCCAAAACAAGAAACCAAACCCGTTTCGAACGAACCACTTGTGGTGGATGTTCGTACGCGTGGCGAATTTATGAGTGGTGCTTTTCCGGGTGCTGTAAATATCGACCTCGATCAGTTGGCGGCCAAAGCAAACGAATTGGGCGATAAGGGTCGCGAAATTGTACTTTATTGTGCTTCGGGTGCTCGTTCGGCTTATGGTGTACGCATGTTGCAGCAAATGGGTTTTACCAATGTGAAAAACGGTGGTGGCCTGATGCACATGATGATGCGCAGGTAGATTCGACGTATTTCTGAAAAATATTTTGAATTTGTGTAAAAGATTCAAAATATTATCTATATTTGGGGCTCAAATTACATTACAATGAAAAGATTACTTTTTGCACTATTGGTTATTGCTTTTCAACCGGCATTATATGGGCAGGATATGGATGTGTATAAACGCGATTTAAACGACCATTTTAAGTTGCCCCAGTTGCCCGATTCGATGACTTATGAAGAGTTCAAAACTTTGTCGACAAATTTGCGATTGATAGATGCTGCTGAGGCTATGATTGTGCCTGGGTTGATTCACTTTAAAGTGAAAGATAAGGTTACAGGCTATTCGTTGGTAGGAGCACGCTTGTTGGGTTATGTCGGTGTTATTTACGTCAACATCAACAACAAGGATCTGCTTGGAGATTTGTTTAATTATGAAGTTTTGAATTCGGACGAGTCAAAATCGGACTATTATATTGCATTAGGTTCAATTGGTTTAATTGCAGGGTCTTATTTTTACGATTGGATTCATGCTAGATATCTTTTGGACAAAAAGCAACAAAAGATTCGCTTTAAATACGCAGTTAAAATTCGACCTGAAATGGTGGGTTACCATACAAATGTAATAAAGTCTTATCCCGAACTTTCGCTTCGGATTTTATTTTAAGTCGCATAATTATCTTTATTGTTTAACCTTTTTAATACACAAAAAAATCAGAATACTTATGGCAAAAGTTTTAATTTTAGGTGCTGGTATTTCCGGCCATACCGCAGCACTTACTGCCCGTCGTAAATTGGGTAAGTCGCACGAAGTGGTAGTGGTGAGTCCTAATTCCAATTACCAATGGGTACCTTCCAATATTTGGGTGGGTATCGGGTTGATGAAAACCAGTCAAGTTATTTTCCCACTGGCGCCTGTATACAAAAAGCAGGGCATCGTTTACAATCAAGCCAAAGCCGTTTCGATTTATCCCGAAGGTAATGCTGCAAGCCCTAAAGCGTTTGTAAGTATCGAACATGTTGCTGGCGACAAAAAGGGAACAACAGAAAACGTTGAATACGATTTTTTGATTAATGCTACCGGCCCGAAATTGAATTTTGCTGCCACCGAAGGCTTGGGTCCTGATAAAAACAGCCTCTCAGTTTGTACCTACGACCACGCTGCTCACACATGGGAAAAGCTTCAAGAGCATTTTGTTCGCATGGAAAAAGGCGAAAAGCAAACTTTTCTGATTGGTACCGGCAATCCGATGGCTACTTGTCAGGGGGCTGCTTTTGAGTATGCGCTTAATATTGCATTCGAAGTAAATCGTCGAAAATTGAATGAGTTTGCCGATATTGTTTGGATTTCGAACGAATACGAGTTGGGCGACTTTGGTATGGGAGGTGCTTATATCGAACAAGGTGGCTACACTACCCCAACAAAGATATTTGCCGAATCGGTTTTTAAAGAATATGGTATCCGTTGGATTGTGGGTGCAGGTGTTACAAAAGTGGAGCCCGGTGTGGCATATTACGAAAACTTAGCCGGCGAATTTCATACTATCAATTTTGATTTTTCGATGTTGATTCCGGCTTTTGCAGGTGTTGGTCTCAAGGCTTACGACAAAAATAAGGAGGATATTACCCCAAAACTTTTTGCACCTAATGGTTTAATGAAAGTAGATGCCGATTATTCACCCAAAGATTACGAAAATTGGAGTGCAAGCGATTGGCCTTCCATTTATCAAAGTCCTGTTTACGAGAATGTTTATGCCGCTGGTATTGCTTTTGCACCTCCACATACAATTTCGAAACCTATGTTTTCGAAAAACGGAACACAAATAACTGCGACTGCACCCCGCACAGGTATGCCTTCGGGAGTTATTGGCCGTATTGTAGCCGAAAACATTGCCGAACAAATTCATTCCGGCAAAGTTACCCACAAACACCGCGCTTCGATGGCTAAAATGGGGGCTGCTTGTATTGTATCAGCTGGTTATGGTATCCGACATGGTAAAGCAGCAGTTATGACCGTTTTCCCCATTGTGCAGGATTGGGATAAGTTCCCAAAATGGGGCAGGGACGTGAAATATACCGTTGGCGAAATTGGTCTGGCGGGTCACTGGATGAAGCTTTTTATGCATTATCTTTTTATTTATAAAGCCAAAGCATTGCCATTTTGGTGGATGATTCCGGAGTAAACTGATGTGTCCCGATAGCTATCGGGAGTGATGATGTGATGATATGATGATGTGATGATGTGATGATGTGATAATGTGTTTATTTTTACAAATTATAAATTTTAACAACAGCAATATGTCGAAACAATTAGAAAAATCGAACCAGTATAGCCAAGTGTCGTTTGCAACAGAACCAACTTCGCGTACAAAATTTTGGCGGGTGTTTATTCCTTGGCAAATAATACGTTTCTTTGTGCTTAATCTGAAAGTAATGCGCATCGTAATTGGCGGACACTCCTAAAAAGGCAAACTTGCCTGCAAAATTACTTTTTCAACCTGTGAAAGCAATTATTATCTACCCGATAGTAATTGCTTTCTTGCATTATATATCATACATTAAGTGCATTTTATATACATATTGCATGAAATATAACGTATTTTGAAAAAATGTTTGCAAAACCAAAATAAAGTAGTATCTTTGCAGTGGATATAAATCATAAACCCACAAAATAACACTTTATGAATGATATATCAAGCAATAATTGGTATGCAATGACCGACAAAGCACTAAGCAAAACAATCGGCCACTACATAAAACGCGAACGCGTAAGCCAAAATAAGTCGCAGGGAGATGTGGCAGAGGCCGCCGGCGTAAGTCGCTCTACACTAAGTTTGCTCGAACGCGGTGAAAATGTATCAATTAGCAATTTTATTCAAATTTTGCGAACACTTGAGTTATTGCATGTAATGGATGTTTTTAAGCCTTTCGACGAAATAAGCCCCATTGCTTATGCAAAAATGAAAATGAAAGGCCGTAAGCGTGCCCGAAAAAAGAATGTTCAGGACAATATAGTAAGTGATATAGGATGGTAGATGCTGCAATCGTTAAAATATGGGGCGAAACTGCTGGCGCAATTCGCTGGGATGCCCAACAACAGCTCGCAAGCTTTGAATACGATAAAAATTTCATTGCTACGGGCTGGGATTTGTCGCCCCTGAAAATGCCATTGAGCAATGGCGACCGCATTTATCGCTTTCCGGAACTACGGAAAGCAAAAGATGAAGCCGTTTCGACATTCAAAGGTTTACCAGGATTATTGGCCGATACACTGCCCGATAGATATGGTAATCAGCTAATTAACTTATGGCTGGCACAAAATGGCCGACCCGAAAACAGCATGAATCCTGTGGAGCAGCTTTGTTATACGGGCTCGCGGGGTATGGGTGCGCTGGAGTTTGAACCTACCTACTCCAAATCGGAAGATAGTGTAAGCAATATAGAAGTGAAAAGTTTAGTGGAAATGGCTCAAAAAATGCTTTCTGGACGCGAAACTTTCCAAACGAAACTTGCTGAAAATGAAGAACGCAAGGCGCTTAGCGAAATCTTGAAAATCGGCACTTCGGCTGGTGGTGCGCGCCCCAAAGCTGTAATTGCCTACAACAAACATACGGGTGAAGTAAAATCGGGACAGGCGGATGCGCCAGCTGGTTTTGAACATTGGCTACTCAAGTTGAATGGTGTTACTGATGCTCAGTTTGGCGAAAGTTATGGCTATGGCAGGGTGGAGTATGCTTATTATTTAATGGCAAAAGATTGTGGAATCGACATTATGGAGTCGGAGCTGTTGGAAGAAAACGGACGAGCACACTTTATGACCAAACGCTTCGACCGCGAAGGAAACAGCATAAAACATCATATCCAAACCTGGTGCGGCATACAGCACTACGATTTTAATCAATTGTATAGCTATAGCTACGAACAACTGTTTCAAACAATGCGCTTACTCCGACTTACTTATCCCGAAGCGGAGCAAATGTTTAAACGAATGGTTTTCAACGTAATGGCCACTAATTACGACGACCACACCAAAAACTTTTCGTTCCGACTCAAAAAAGGTGAACGCTGGGAATTAAGTCCGGCTTACGATATTTGTTATTCGTACAATCCAGACAATATGTGGGTTAGTCAACTAACTTTAAGCATCAATGACAAGCGTAAAAATATAACTACCGCCGACTTTATGACCATTGCGAAAGCAAATAATATAAAAAAAGCAGAACAATTGATTGACGAAATAAAAGCAGTTGTATGCCAATGGGAAAGTTATGCCGAGAAAGCAAAAATCCGGCCTGATTTAACGCAACTGATTAAAAGCAATTTGAATGCGTTGAAATAATTTTTTAAGGCTTCGCTTAGCGAATTCCTCTTAATATCTCACGTTTACCGGGAGGTCCAGACAGCCGTTCTACTTTAAAACCCACCATCTGCAATGCTCGTCGTACCGAGCCTTTGGCGCAATAAGTGGTTAGAATTGCACCTTGATTACAAGCATTATAAATATTTAGAAACTGCTCTTCAGTCCACATTTCGGGTTGCTTTTCAGGCGAAAAGGCATCAAAATAAATTACATCGAATGTTGTGTCTGGCAAGTAGTTCGTAAAATCACATTGGATTTTCTTTAGAATGAAGTTATCGGAAACGGTTACTTCTTTTTCCCATTTTGCCTGATGAATTTCTGAAAAAAGTGATCCTAAATTTGTGTCGCTAAGTAGCTGACAATAATTTAGTTGAAGTGCTGTTCCAATAGGAATGGGATATTTTTCGAGTGTATAATAATTTATATGTATGTCTGTTCTTTTGGCTTCAATGGCAGTTAAATAGGCGTTTAAACCCGTTCCAAATCCTATTTCAAGGATATTAATATAATTTTTTTTACATTGTTTCAACCCCTCATTAATAAATATATGGGTCGATTCCTGTATGGCGCCATGTGTAGAATGATATGTTTCGTCAATTTCGGGTACATACAGCGTATGCGATCCGTCTAAAGTAGTTTCCAGCTCAGTTGTCACACTTTTTTAGCTGCAAAGATACTATTAATATAGATAAAGTCAAGAGTGAAATATGCAATAAAATACAATTTATATACAAATAAATTGTTTTAGTACGAATTTTTATGCAGTATATTGCATAAACGGAATATTTACCGTATATTTGCATGCTAATTATATATTTATGCAATAATCATACAGAAATATGCATTTTTATAAGATATTAGTAATTAAAACATACCATTTTACGAAATGAAAAACAAACGAAACCGATTGCAGGTAATCTCAGAAATTCTCCGATCGAAAGTAGTGGGTAGTCAGGAAGAGCTGCTTAAACTGCTTATCGAAAGGCAATGCGATGTAACGCAGGCAACTCTTTCGCGCGATTTAAAATTATTAAAAGTTGCAAAAACACCACTTTCCAACGGATTATATAAATATGTATTACCGGTTTACAACAAACCACTTGCAATTCAGCCCACTGCAAATCCAACTATTTCGTACGGAGCTGTTTTAAGCATTGAATTCTCAGGACAACTGGCTGTTGTAAAAACCAAACCAGGATATGCTAGTGCCATAGCTTGGGATATCGACAATAAAGCAACCGACGAAGTTCTTGGTACCATTGCCGGCGACGATACCATTTTGGTAATACCGCGCGAAGGAATAACACGAGATGACATTTTGCAAATGATGCGAAATACTTTTGCTGAGAATTGAGAATCTGGAAGCCTTAACAGGCATTATTCAAAAAAAGGAAATTTAAGAGATGGATACAAACTATACCGTTGAAAATATAACGGTACAAATTGCTGACGAAAAATATCTGGAATATGTTGAGACTATTTTAGACACCATAGCTACAGCTGCCAAAGTGCGTGGAACAGGTATTGCTCGTCGCTCGCCAGAGTATGTGGAGCAAAAAATGAGAGAAGGGAAAGCGATTATTGCACTTGCTGGTGATGAATTTGCGGGATTTTGCTATATCGAAACGTGGGGAAACAAAAAGTTTGTTGCAAACTCAGGGCTTATTGTGGTAGACAAATACCGTGG